>DWWQ01000060.1 GCA_019119615.1 Candidatus Alistipes stercoravium
AGGGCTCGTAGAAGAGCGTGGCGAGTTTCTTGCCCTTGCAGGCCTCGCTGTATTTGGCGCGGTTGGCGATGATGTCCTCCGCGAGTGCCACGATCTGCTCGGTCTCCTCGACCGTCAGATCCGTAGGATCAATCAAATGTCGCATAGTTCTTCAATTTCTAAAGTTCAGATATCGCACGGTGATTACGCTCCCGGGAGGGGATCAGCGCATCCAGCTCTCGTCCGACGGATTGTCGCGGAACCGCAGCAGGCGCGCCTTGTCCCCGGCCTTGATATAGCCCTCCTCGGCGGCCACCTCGACCAGCGCGTCGAGGTTCGAGAGGCTGTAGTTCACCACCTGCGCCTCGCGCAGCCGATCCAGCCCCTTCTGCATGCCGTAGGTGAAAATCGAGGCCACGCCGAGCACCTCGGCACCCGCCTCTCGCAGCGCCTCGACCACCTCGATGCACGAGCCGCCCGTGGAGATCAGATCCTCGATGACCACCACCTTCTGGCCCTTCTCCAGACGGCCCTCGATGCGGTTGCCGCGGCCGTGGTCCTTGGCACCCGACCGTACATAGCCCATCGGCAGGTCGAGGATCGTCGCCGTGATGGCGGCGTGGGCGATGCCGGCCGTCGAGGTGCCCATGAGCACCTCCGCCTCGGGATATTTCGTGCGGACGATCTCGGCCAGCCCGGCCTCGACGTGCTTGCGCACCTCGGGGGCCGTCAGCGTCAGCCGGTTGTCGCAATAGATCGGGCTCTTGATACCGCTCGCCCAGGTGAAGGGCTGCCCGGGGCGCAGGAAGACCGCGCCGATCGAGAGCAGATCCCGTGCAATGGATTTTTCCAGATTCGTTTCCATATTCTCGTTATTTTGTCCTGTTGTCCTGTTTCGTTGGGGCAGCGTCCGCTGCATCGGCCTCCAGCGCCCGGCGCAGCACACGCTCCACCTCCTCGGGGTAGATGCCTCCCTCGTGGACCTTCTCCCCGCCGACATAGAAGGTCGGCACATAGTAATAGTCGTAGCGGTCGGCCACGTCGGGCTGCTCCGACTCCTCGATCATCTCGATCCCGACAGCCGCCAGCTCGGGATGGGCCGCACGGGCCTCCTCGATGTAGCGCAGCGCCTTCTTGCAGAAGAGGCAGTTTTTCAGATAGAACAGTTTTACGGGTTTCATGGCTGCATGTGTTTTGATTCGCCCGGAGAACCTCAAAAAACGGACCGTCTATCCGACGAACTCCGCAACGCAGCGGCGGTAGGCTGCCACGGGATCCGCGGCCGCCGTGATCGGACGTCCCACGACGATGAAGTCCGAGCCGATCTCACGGGCCCGGGCCGGCGTCGTAACGCGCACCTGGTCGGCCACGTCGCCGTCGGCAAAACGCACGCCGGGCGTTACGGTCAGGAAGTCCGCGCCGCACGCCTCATGCACCATACCGGCCTCGAGCGGCGAGCAGACGACGCCGTCCAACCCCGCCTCGCGCGTGTTGCGGGCATACTGTACGATCGTCTCGTTGATCGAGGCGCCGATGAGCAGTTCGCGCTGCATGCGCTCCTCGCTCGTCGAGGTGAGCTGCGTTACGGCGATCAGCAGCGGCCGTGTGCCGTCCTCGCGTGTGAGGCCCTCGCGGGCCGCGCGCATCATCTCGATCGTGCCGGCGGCGTGGACGTTGCACATGTCCACGTCGAGGCGCGAGAGTACGGCCATCGCCTTGCGCACCGTATTGGGTATGTCGTGGAGCTTCAGGTCGAGGAAGATCTTGTGGCCCCGGCGCTTGATCTCGCGCACGATGGCGGGTCCCTCGGCGTAGAAGAGCTCCATGCCGATCTTCAGAAAGGGTTTGCGCGCCTCGTCCCGGAAGAGGTCGAGGAAGCGGAAGGTATCTTCTGCGGACTTGAAGTCGCAGGCAATGATGACGTCGCGTTCCATATATGCGGATTCGTTAGCTGTAAGTTGTTTTCGTATACGTTTTCGGGACTACTCCACGCAGCCGATGATGTCGCGCAGGCGCGTGATGCCCAGGCGCCGCATCTCCGCGGGCAGCGCCTCGATGATCTCCTTCGAGGCATAGGGATTCACCAGATTGGCCGCACCGACCTGCACGGCCGTGGCCCCGGCCATCATCATCTCGATCACGTCGCGGGCCGTACTCACGCCGCCGCACCCCATGACGGGAATCCGGCAGGCACGGGACACCTGGTAGACCATGCGCACGGCCACAGGGAAGATCGCCGGGCCCGAAAAACCGCCCATCGTGTTGGCGATCACGGCCCGCCGCCGCACGGTGTCGATACGCATGCCCAGCATCGTGTTGATCAGACAGATGCCGTCGGCACCGGCCTCCTCGCACGCCCGGGCGATCGAGACGATGTCCGTAACGTTGGGCGAGAGCTTGATGAAGACGGGCTTCGTCGTAACGGCCTTGACGGCGCGCGTTACCTCGGCCGCCGCCTCCGCCGACGTGCCGAACGACATGCCGCCGTGCCGCACGTTGGGGCACGAGACATTCACCTCGATGATCGCCACCTGCTCCTCGCGGTCGATCCGCCCGCAGCAGTAGGCATACTCCTCGACCGAGAAGCCCGAGATGTTGGCGATCACCGGCTTGCGGAAGAAACTCCGCAGGCGCGGCAGCTCCTCGGCGATCACACGGTCAATGCCGGGGTTCTGCAGCCCCACGGCATTGATCATGCCCGCCCCGCACTCGGCGATGCGCGGCGTGGGGTTGCCGAAGCGCGCCTCGCGCGTCGTCCCCTTGAAGGAGAACGATCCGAGGATGTTGATATCGTAGAACTCCCGGAACTCGTTGCCGTAGCCGAACGTGCCGCTGGCCGGCACGACCGGATTGTCCAGCCGTACGCCGCACAGCTCGACCGAAAGGTCAAGACCGTCCATCGTTGTCGTTTTCGGATCCGTTACCATATGATCTCTCCTTTCTCGAGCACCGGGCCCTCCTTGCAGATGCGCTTGTTGCCGTATTTGGTCTTACACGAGCAGCCCATGCAGGCGCCGAAGCCGCAGCCCATGCGCTCCTCGAAGGAGAGCTGCCCGTCCTGCTCGACCGCCTCGGCCAGGGCCCGCAGCATCGGCAGCGGCCCGCAGGCGTAGAAGTAGTCGAAATCGGGCCGCCGCTCGGCGAGGGCCGTCGTAACGAAGCCCCGGACGCCGTGCGAACCGTCGGCCGTGGCGACCGTAACCGTGCAGCCCAATGCCCGGAACTCCTCCTCGTAGAAGCACTCCGCGGCGGTATTGAAGCCGAGGATCACCTCGACCGGACGCCCCGCGGCCAGCAGCCGTTTGGCCAGGTGGTAGAGCGGCGGCACGCCGACGCCCCCGCCGACAAGCAGCGGGCGCCGCACCTCCTCACGGATCGAAAAGCCGTTTCCCAGGCCGGTCAGCAGGTCCAGTTCCGTGCCCGCCGCCATGCGGCTCATCTGCGCCGTACCGTCGCCCACGACCTTGTAGATCAGCGTAATCGTCCGCTCATCGTAGTCGCACACCGAGATCGGGCGCCGCAGATAGCGCCCTTCGAGGGCAATATTGACGAACTGCCCGGGAGCGGTGATCCACTGCGTGTCGCCTTCGAGCACCATCCGCCAGACGCTCTGCGTCAGCGGCTCGTTCGCAAGGATCCGGTATATGCCTTTTTTATACATGTTCCGTCGATCGGGATCGTTCCGTTATTTCGCGTCGATCGTCGAGACGCGCAGCGTAATCTCCTCCAGCACGTCGAGCAGCACCTTCACCGTCTCGAGGGCCGTGAAGACCGTTACGTTGTTCTCGACGGCCGTGCGGCGGATCTCATATCCGTCCAGCCGCGTGTTGTGCTGGTTGATGTCGATCGTATTCATCACATAGCTGATATGTCCCTGGCGCAGGGCGTCGATGATCTCCGTGCTGCCCTCGCTCAGCTTGCGGCGCGTACGCGTGCGGATGCCGTGCTCGCGCAGGAACTCGGCCGTACCGGTCGTCGCCTCGACGTTGAAGCCCAGGTCGTAGAAGCGCTTGACCAGCGGCAGGGCCTGCTGCTTGTCCTGGTCGGCGATCGTAACGAAGATCGTTCCGTAGTTCGAGACATGCATGCCCGTAGCCTGCAGCGCCTTGTAGAGCGCGCGCGTGAGCTTGTCGTCATAGCCGATCGCCTCGCCCGTCGATTTCATCTCGGGCGAGAGGTAGGAGTCCACGCCGCGGATCTTGGCGAACGAGAAGGCCGGAGCCTTGACATACCAGCGCGTCTTCTCCCGGCCGTAGACCTCCGTGATGCCCTGCTCGCGCAGCGACTTGCCCAGGATGACCTGCGTGGCGATGTGGGCCATCTGCACGCCCGTGGACTTCGAGAGGAACGGCACCGTACGCGACGAGCGCGGATTGACCTCGATGACGTAGACGTCGTCGTCGGCGGCGACGATGAACTGAATGTTGTAGAGACCCACGATACCGATGCGCAGACCCAGCTTCACCGTATAGTCGATGATCTTGTCCTTGGCCTTCTGGCTCACGCTGAAGGTCGGATAGACGCTGATCGAGTCGCCCGAGTGGATACCCGTATGCTCGACATGCTCCATGATGCCCGGAATGAAGACATCCTTGCCGTCGCAGATGGCATCGACCTCGAGCTCCTTGCCCATGATGTAGCGGTCCACCAGCACCGGCGAATCCTCATTGACCTCGACGGCCGTCTGCAGGTAGTGGCGCAACCGCTCCTCGTTCGAGACGATCTGCATGGCGCGGCCGCCCAGCACATAACTCGGGCGCACCAGCACCGGATAGCCGATGCGGGCCGCGGCGCGCACGCCCTCCTCGATATCGGTTACGGCCTCGGCCTCCGGCTGCGGGATGCCCAGCTCCTCCATGATCTTCTCGAAGCAGCCGCGGTCTTCGGCGTTGCGGATCGCCTCGCAGTCCGTGCCGATGATGGGCACGCCCAGTTCGGCGAGCGGCTCGGCAAGGTTGATGGCCGTCTGTCCGCCGAGCGAGACAACGATGCCCTTGGGTTTCTCGAGGTGGATGACGTTCATCACGTCCTCGACCGTCAGCGGCTCGAAGTAGAGTTTGTCGCTGGTCGTATAGTCCGTCGAGACGGTCTCGGGGTTGTTGTTGATGATGATCGCCTCGTAACCCGCCTCGCGGATCGACCAGATGGCGTGCACGGTCGAATAGTCGAACTCGACGCCCTGGCCGATGCGGATCGGGCCCGAACCCAGTACGACGATCTTCTCCTTGTCGCTCACCTTCGACTCGTTCTCCTGCTCGTAGGTCGAGTAAAAATAGGGCACATAGGAGGCGAACTCGCTGGCGCAGGTGTCGATCATCTTGTAGACGGGGAAGATGTCGTGCTTCTCGCGCAGGCGGTAGATGTCATGCTGCGAGAGGCCCCACAGCTGACCGATAAACTTGTCGCTGAAGCCCATGCGCTTGGCGTCGCGCAGCGTCTCGGGGTCTCCGGGATGGGCGCGCACGACATTTTCGAACTCGACGATGTTCTTGAACTTCTCGAGGAAGAACATGTCGATCTTCGTATTGTTGTAGATCAGCGCCAGATCGACGCCGCCGCGGATAAGCTGGGCGATGGCATACAGACGGTCGTCCGTACCCTCCTTGATGTAGGCCAGCAGGTCGTCGTTCGACCACGAGTCGAACTTCTTGTGGTAGATGTGGCAAACGCCCGTCTCGAGCGAACGCACGGCCTTGAGCAGCGACTCCTCCATCGTACGGCCGATCGACATCACCTCGCCCGTGGCCTTCATCTGCGTGCCGAGCTTGTTCGAGGCGTCGGCAAACTTGTCGAACGGGAAGCGCGCCACCTTCGTTACGACATAGTCGAGCGTCGGCTCGAACGAGGCCGGCGTGTTGGCGATGCGGATCTCGTCGAGCGTAAGACCTACGGCAATCTTGGCGCTGACACGCGCGATGGGATATCCCGAGGCCTTCGAAGCCAGGGCCGAGGAGCGCGACACGCGCGGATTGACCTCGATCAGGTAGTATTTGAACGACAGCGGGTCCAATGCGAACTGCACGTTGCAGCCGCCTTCGATCTTCAGCGCGCGGATGATCTTCAGCGCCGAGTCGCGCAGCATCTGGAACTCCTTGTTGGTGAGCGTCTGGCTCGGGGCCACGACGATCGAGTCGCCCGTATGGATGCCGACCGGGTCGATGTTCTCCATGCAGCAGATGCTGATGGCCGTATCGTTGCGGTCGCGCATCACCTCGTACTCGATCTCCTTGTAGCCCTTGATGCTCTTTTCGACAAGCACCTGGTGCACCGGCGAGAGCGACAGGGCGTGGCGCATCAGCTCGCGCAGCTCCTGCTCGTCGTCGGCAAAGCCGCCGCCCGTGCCGCCCAGCGTGAAGGCCGGACGCAGCACCACCGGATAGCCGATCTTCGCAGCCACCTCGACGGCCTCCTCGACCGACGTGGCGATCTCCGACGGGAGCACCGGCTCTCCGAGCGACTCGCACAGCTCCTTGAAGAGCTCGCGGTCCTCGGCCTGCTCGATCGACTCGAACGACGTGCCGAGGATCTCGACCTGGCATTCGCGAAGGATACCCTTCTTGGCCAGCTGCACGGCCAGATTCAGGCCCGTCTGGCCGCCCAGGCCCGGAACGATGGCGTCGGGACGCTCATAGCGGATGATCTTGGCAACGTATTCGAGCGTCAGCGGCTCCATGTAGACCTTGTCGGCAATATGCGTGTCGGTCATGATGGTGGCGGGATTCGAATTGGCGAGAATCACCTCATATCCCTCCTCCTTGAGTGCCAGGCACGCCTGCGTACCCGCATAGTCGAACTCGGCGGCCTGACCGATCACGATCGGGCCCGACCCGATGACCATCACCTTCTTGATATCCTTTCTTTTAGGCATGTCTGTACTCCTCCATGATTTTAGTGAACTTTCCGAACAAATAGGCGCTGTCCTGCGGTCCCGAAGCGCTCTCGGGGTGATACTGCATCGAGAAGACGCCCTCCGCGGCGCACTCCACGCCCTCGGCCGTGCCGTCGAGCAGATTGACGTGCGTCAGCGTGAGCCCCGTACCCTCGAGCGAGTCGATATCCACGGCATAGCTGTGGTTCTGGCTCGTGATCTCGAGCTTTCCGGTCTGCAGGTTCTTCACCGGATGGTTGGCACCGCGGTGTCCGAACTTCATCTTGAAGGTCCGGGCGCCGTAGGCCAGCGAAATGAGCTGATGGCCCATGCAGATGCCGAAGATCGGCAGACGGCCCCGCAGCTGCTTCACCAGCTCGATCACCGGCTTCACATCCTCCGGATTGCCCGGGCCGTTCGACAGCACGAGACCGTCCGGATGGAAGGCCATCACCTCCTCGGCCGTGGAGTTGTAGGGCATGACGATCACGTTGCAGCCCACGCGGTTGAGCAGCCGCACGATGTTGTACTTGATGCCGCAGTCGATGGCCACGACATCCCATTTGTGGTTGGGCACGCGCGACATCCACCGCTTGCGGCAGCTCACGCGCGAAACCATGTCGTGGGGCATCTCGTAGGCCCGCAGCCGCTCCAGCGCCTCCTCACGGGGCGTCGCGGCGTCGGTTACGATCACCTTCTGGCTGCCCTCGTCGCGGATGATCCGCGTCAGCGCACGGGTATCGACACCCGAGATGGCCGGGATGTCGTGCTCCTCGAGCACCTCGTGCAGGGTCTTCGTGTAGCGGAAGTTCGAAGGCATGTCGTTGTACTCGCGCACGATCATGCCGCCGATCGTCGGCGTCTTGGTCTCGTAATCCTCGTCGGTCATACCGTAGTTGCCGATCAGCGGATAGGTCATCACGACCATCTGGTCCGTGTACGACGGATCGGACATGATCTCCTGATACCCCACCATCGAGGTGTTGAAGACGATCTCGTTGATCGCCTCGCGGTCGGCTCCGAAACCGTAGCCGTAGAACTCGCGGCCGTCCTCCAGGACAATTTTTTTGGTAAATGGCTTCATCCTTATCTGTTTGAATTTGCTATTGTCGTATCCTCGCATACATATGCTTCGCGGCCGCCGACCACCGTCCGCACGGCACGGCCCCGGACGGGCCAGGCGGCGAAGGGCGTGGCGCGCCCCTTCGAGCGGAACGTCGCCGGATCGAGGCGGTATTCCGCCGCAAGGTCCAACACCGTGAAGTCGGCCTCGTCGCCCGGCTCCGTGCCGCCTTCGAGACCGAAGATCCGCCGCGGATTGACGGCCATCAGCTCCACGAGCCACTCCAGCGAGAGCGTTCCCGGAAGCACCAGGTAACGGTACAGCAGCGGGAAGGCGCACTCGAGACCCACGATGCCCATGGCGCTGCGGGCCAGTCCGCGGAGCTTCTCCCCGGCGGCATGCGGCGCATGGTCCGTGGCGATCACCTCGATCGTCCCGTCGAGGATCCCTTCGATGAGGGCCTCGCGGTCCTCGCGGCTGCGCAGCGGCGGATTCATCTTGAAACGCCCCTCTTCGCGCAATTCCTCGTCCGTGAGCAGCAGGTAGTGCGGAGCCGTCTCGCAGCTCACGCGCAGCCCCCGGGCCCGGGCCCGGCGAACCAGCTCGACGCTCTCCTTCGTGGAGACGTGGCAGACATGGTACTGACAACCCGTGGCGGCGGCCAGCTCGATGTCGCGCTCCACCTGCCGCCACTCGCTCTCGGAGCAGATGCCCCTGTGTCCGTGCTCGCGGCAATAGGCGCCGTCGTGGATATATCCCCCGCGCAGCAGCTCGTCCACCTCGCAGTGAGCGACGATCGGCCGTCCGACAGCCGCCGCACGGCGCATCGCCTCCTCCATGAGTTCGGCCGACTGCACGCCGCGTCCGTCATCGGAGAATCCCACGACCTCGGGCGCCAGCGCCGCGAAATCCACTATCTCCCCGCAGCCGCGCTGCCCCACGGTAATCGACCCATAGGGTTTCACGCGCACGAGGGCGTCGCGGCGGATAATCTCCGTCTGCCGGGCCAGGTGCTCCAAAGAGTCAGGCGCCGGATCGAGGTTGGGCATCGAGCAGACGGTCGTATAGCCGCCGCGGGCCGCCGCGGCCGTTCCCGTAGCGATGGTCTCCTTGTAGGCAAAGCCCGGCTCGCGCAGGTGCACATGCACGTCCACGAGTCCGGGGATGACGGTCAGTCCCCGCAGATCGACGACACGGTCGCCGGCGCAGGGCGTCGCATCCGCGACGATGCGCCCCTCATCGACGGCCAGCGCCCCTTCGGCGAAGCGGCCGCCGCGGAATATCCGGGCGTTGGCATAGACGGTCTTCATGGTTTCAGGCACACATAAAAAAATAGGGCAACCGAAAAACAGTTACCCTAATAAAACGACAAAGCCCGAATCCACCGGAGAATGGAAACCCGACCAATAATCCTGCTGCCGGAAAACCCGTGCGGAAGTTATGTCGCGTTGGCCGTTCATGGGGAATTCGAACCTGATTCTAATTGGATGCAAAGTTAGCGCTTTTTCGCCGAGCTTGCAAACCTTTCCCCGGATTTTTTTTCGGCCGGTCCCTTCCGGAGCTATTTCTCCTGCGGCGCGGCGTCGTAGCCGTCGGCCCGCGCGCCCCACATCATCAGAAAGACCAGCATGCCCACGAGCGCCATGGCCAGAATGCCCACATAGGCCCAGCTCCAGCCATAGTGCTGGGCGACATAGCCCAGTCCCACGCCCGAGATGAGCGTCGAGGCGTAGCCGAACAGACCCGTCAGGCCGTTGGCCGTCGCGGCGGCCCGCTTGGTCGCCTGGTTGGCGGCGGCGATGCCGATCAGCGCCTGCGGGCCGTAGATGCAGAAGCCGGCGGCGCACAGCGTCGCGAAGAGCAGCCAGATCGGGGCATCCGAAGGAAGCTGCCAGAAGGCGAAGACGAAGAGGGCGGCGCCCGCCATGCAGAAGACGCAGGTGCGGTGGGCGCGTCCCTTGAGCCAGCGGTCCGTGGCCCAGCCCGAAAAGAGCATGCCCAGGATGCCGGCGATCTCGAACATCGCCACGAGCCATCCGGCGTGCTCCATGCTGACGCCCTTCGACTGGCTCAACAGCGAGGGTCCCCAGTCGAGCACCGAGAAGCGGACGACATAGACGAAGAAGTTGGCGAAGCCCAGGATCCAGATCAGCGGGTTGCAGAAGACGTGCTTCATGAGGAAGGCGCGGTGCTCGGCCCGATCCGAAGCGTCGGGCTTTTCGCGGCGGCTCTCCGTACCTTCGAGTTCGGGCAGTCCCACCGAGGTCGGCGTATCGCGCAGGAAGACGACCAGGCCGATCGCCCCGGCAAAGGCGATGGCCGAAGGGATCCAGAAGCACCACTTCCAGGCCCCGACATGGTCCGGGCCGCTGCCCATCGAGCCCATGATGTACCCGCAGAGGATCACCACCAGTCCGGCGCCGATCGAGTGCGAGGTGTTCCACACGGACATCTTCGTGGCCAGCTGCGTGGGCGGGATCCAGTGGGTCAGCAGGCGCGCGCAGGGCGGGAATCCCGTACCCTGGAGCAGGCCGTTGAAGACCCACATGATGCCCATGAAGAGGATCATCGTATTGGTGAAGCGGTCGCCCGTATGCTCGCCCGTGATCCAGTAGGAGATATCCTCGCCGAAGCCGAAGGCGAAGTTCGACAGGGCGCAGAGCGCCAGTCCGATGGCCATGTACCAGCGGGCGTTCATGCGGTCGGCCAGAATGCCGTTTGCAAAGCGCGAAAAGCCGTAAATCAGGCCGTTGAGCGTTAGGAAGATGCCGAGACTGGTCTTCGAGATGCCGAGATCGGCCTCCAGACCGGGCATGGCCAGCGAAAAGTTCTTGCGGACGAAATAGAAGAGGGCATAACCGACCATCGTCGCGAGGATCGTACGGGTCTGCCAGTACTTGAAACGTTTGTTCTGCTCCGGAGTCATTTCGGAATGAAAGTTTGCGGTTGCGCGAACAAAGATACAACGTTCGGGACGATATTCGTCATTTTCTTCATGAAAAAACCGTTTCAACCGCCCCGAACAGGGTCCGGAACCGCAGGATCTGCAAATTATTTATTAACTTCGCACGACCAAAACGATCATCGCATGGGCGAATTTCACGAATACCGCTCCGTCTGGGAGCACGACGAACTGATGCGCCGCCTCGGCCGGATCCGCCATGTGGCGCTCGACATGGACGGCACGATCTACATGGGCGGATCGCTCTTCCCCTATACGAAAGGATTCCTTGCCGGGCTGCGCGAGCAGGGCATCGGCTACTCGTTCCTGACGAACAACCCCTCGAAGTCGATCGCCGACTACCTCGACCGGCTTGCCTCGATGGGCATCGAGGCCACACGCGAGGAGATGTACACGACGGCGCTCGCCACGATCGACTACCTGCGCGAGCACCATCCGCAGGCCCGCCGGCTCTTCCTGCTGGGGACGCCCTCGATGATTTCGGAGTTCGAGGCTGCGGGATACGTCTCCACGGCCGACTCGGCCGAGGACCGGCCCGACGCCGTGGTGGTGGCCTTCGACATGACGCTCGTCTACGGCCGGCTGTGCCGCGCCGCCTGGTGGGTTCAACAGGGCCTCCCCTACATCGCCACGAACCCCGACCGCGTCTGTCCGACGAACCTTCCGACCGTGCTCGTCGATTGCGGCTCGATCTGCGCGGCCATCGAACACGCCACGGGACGCCGGCCCGACATCACGCTCGGCAAGCCCGACCCGAACATGCTCACGGGCATCCTCACGCGCCACGGACTCCGTCCCGACGAGATCGCCATGGTCGGCGACCGCATCTACA
>DWWQ01000061.1 GCA_019119615.1 Candidatus Alistipes stercoravium
CAGTCCTTTGCTCTACCAACTGAGCTATGGCACCATCCCGATAACGGAGCGTTCCGTATTATCGTGGTGCAAAGGTAAGCAAATTTTCACAATTTGCAAAATTTTCAGTATTTTTTTCCAGAAATCTTCCGCACCCGAAAGACAATAACGCCGAATGAGCCATCCTCCGACGAAAAAGCCCCGGACCATATACAGCCCGGGACTTCGTTTTCAAGCGCGAAAGGCGCGTTCTATTCCTCCCCTATCAGGGATTCTGATCCGATGCGGGGATCTGATCATTGTTCTCGATCTCCGAAATAGGGATCTGGTAGAGGAACTTTACATCTTCCTGATCGGCATAGAGTTTGCCCACATCGTAGTGGTTGTTCGCAGCACCCCACGTCTGGTCCGTACGATCCACCGGAATATTCAGGCGGCGGTTGTCCAGATACTCGATACCCTCGCCCCAGAACTCGACGCGCTTCTGGAAGTTGATCTCCTCGATCAGCGAAGCCTTGTCCGTGAAGGTATAGTTGTAATCCGGCTGGCGGGTCTTCATGAAGTCATTGAGTACCGTTACCGCCGACGCATCACCCTTGTGAGCCAATGCCTCGGCCTTGATCAGATATGCCTCTTCGGAACGCAGGTAGATGTAATCGCCCAGGTTCCAGCCCGTACCGTCGCCGCCCGTCTCCACGATACGGCTCCGGCCCGCACCGATAAACTTGACGGACTGGTACTCCACATAGGCGGCATACGGCGTATCGCGAAGCCGCGTCACACGGCCCTTGGGAGTATCAACACCCGTCGAGCGGTCGCAGCAGAACCACATCAGACGGATATCGTTATCTGCAATACGATCCACGAACGGCTTGAAGCCTGCACGCCATACACCGATACCGGCATATCCCGCGCCATATACGTCCATCTGCGAGAACCACGACATGTAGGTCGTCGCATTATCGGACGTAATGTCGCAGCCGAATACCACGTCGGGAAGCGTGATGTCGCTGAAGCCCTGCAGAATCTGCTCCTCGGTCGTCAGCACGGGGAAGTTGTCGATAACAACCTGCGCGTACTTGATCGCATTATCCCAGTCGTGAAGCACCATGTAGGCACGGGCCAGATGCATGGCTACCACACAACCGTCGATGTCGGTCGGCGTAGAGGTCTTCACCAGATTGTTCTGTTCGAAGAGTCCATACGCGGTCTCCAGGTCCGAGAGAATCTGGCTGTAAATAACCTTAAGCGTCGAACGGGGCTGGTCGCCCTCGGTATTTTCGGTAATCAACGGCACACAGAGCTCCTCCGAGTGGTCGTAGGTCTTGCCTTTGCCCCACTTCGTATCATCGGCACCTACATAGTAGGAGAACGAGTAGAGGTAGGTAAGCTGCAGGTAGGCATAGCCGCGGAATCCGAGCGCGATGGCACGGTACTTCTGTACCGTGGGATCGGTCGATTCGGGATCGCACTCACGCAGGATGCTGTTGGCGTTGGCAATCGTATTGTAGTACTCGCGCCAGCGGTTGGCCGTCGGCACATAGTTCTGACCGCGGTAGTCGAGGATGTAGTGATAGATACTCATCGCGTACATACCCGTCATGACCATGTCATTGCCCATGAGCGAGGTCAGGTAGTCGAAACTCTTCTGGCCGAAGTAGTTGTGCGACACGTCGGTATAGACATACTGCTGCATGTCCTGATACATGCCGACCAACGTCGCAGAGAACGCCTTGTCAGGATCGCTCTGCGCAATCTCCTCCCTCTTTCCGTCGGTCAGGTATCCCGTTACGTCGGCATCCTCGATACACGAAGCGAGCAGTACGGGAACGCATATCAGCGATATAATAATTCTTTTCATAGGTTTCAATACTGTTTGTTAAGAGATAAGAGATTAGAACGTAAGGTTGATACCGCCGGAGATGATACGCATGGGCGAATAACCGCCGTAGCTGTCGTTGCTACCGCTCATCGAGACACGGGGATCAAAGCCCTGACGCTTCGACCACAGAGCCAGGTTGTCGGCCGTTACGAAGACGCGCAGACCCTCGATACCGAGTTTGTCAAGCCAGGTACGCGGCAGCGTATAACCCAGCGTCAGGTTGCGGATGCTGAAATACGAAGCCTTGATGAGGTGGGCATCCGACGTCTGCGTATAGGAGTTCGACGAATCCACCGCATTCCAGATCGGGAACTCGCCCTTTCCGGTCTCGGGATTGAAGGTCTTCCACATGTCCTTGTTATGGCCCACATAGTAGGAGATGCTCATGCCCGAAAGGTAGTCGCTGTCGTAGGCCCAGCCGCCGATCTGGAAGGCCGTGGCAATCGAAAGGTCGATTCCCTTATACTTGAGGACCGTGCTCAAACCGCCGTTGAAATCGGGCAGCGCCGACTTGCCGAGGAAATACTTCGTGGCATTGCTGTAGGTCGTGGTCTTCTCACGGGTTACCTTTCCATCCTCACCCGTTACGTCCATGTACCACTGGGGCTGTCCCTTCTCGTTCATACCCGCATACATGTAGGTGAAGTATTCGTAACGGCTCTTGCCCTCCATGAGCTTGAACGAACCGGAGGTGATGCCGTCCACCTTGTTCTCCTCGGGAAGCGTCAGCACCTCGTTGCTGTAGTGCGAACCCACGAGCGATACGGTCCACTGGAAATCGCGCTTCTTGAAGATGTCCACGTTCAATTCGAACTCGACGCCCTCGTTGCGCATCGAACCGATATTCTCCCAGTTATAGGGGCGGCCGGCGGTCGAGAAGGCCAGCGGGCGCTGGAAGAGCATGTCGTCGGTCTTGCGGTAGAAGTAGTCCACCGATCCGTAAACGCGATCCCAAAGACGGAAATCGAGACCTACGTCGAAGGTCTTCTGCTTCTCCCACGTCAGATCGGGGTTACCATAGAAGGAGATGCTCGTAGCCAGCTCCGAGCCGGTCCACGATACCGAATACTGGTCCTGATAGGGCGTATAGGCGTAGAGGTAGCCCGGGAGGATGTTCTCGTTACCCTGCGTACCGTACGAGGCACGAAGTTTCAGGTCGTTGAGCCACGACGAGGCGCCCTGCATGAAGTTCTCGCCCGAGATGCGCCAGGCAGCGCCCACCGACCAGAAGTTACCCCAACGGTCGAGGAAGCGCGATGTGCCGTCGCGACGATAGGCGGCCGAGAGGTAGTACTTGTGCGCATAGTTGTAGTCGGCCATGGCGAAGTAACCCTCGATGTTGTGGTCGGCCGTGTAGCTGGTCATCGACTCCATCTGTCCGCCGTTTGCCAGCTCGGGGTTCAGCGGATCGTAGAACTGCGTCTTCTGACCGTCGAAATAGTCGCGGCGGTACTGGTAGTACTCATGGCCGATCTTGGCCGAGATACCGTGCGCTCCGATCTCCTTGTCGTAGGCCAGAATCTGGTTGAAGTTGGTCGTGGCCGTATTGGCGCTGGCTTTCGTGCCACGGCCGCCGAACGACATGCCGTCGCCGACCTTCGTCGAGTAAAACAGCGTCTCGTAGTCGTTCGTGAAGTCGTAGCTGTAGTTGGCCGTGAAGGTAAAATCACGGAGGAACTTGATCTGCACATAGGAGCGCGACGTGAGGTTGTTGTAGACCGCACGGCGGATATCCTCCGACATGCTGCAGATGATATTCGAGTTCTGACCCGTGGGACGCGATCCGACCGAGGTGCCGTCGGTCTCGCCGTTGCCCGTATCGTACATCGGCGTGCCGTCCTCGTTGTACTTCATGTTGCCTTCGGCATCATAGGCGTGCACGGGATAGATCGGCGCCCAGTCGCGGGCTACGGCAAAGGGGTTCGATGCCAGTCCGACACCCTCCTGCACGCCGTTCTGCGTAGCGCGGGCATAAGCGATGTTCGTACCCACCTTCAGCCACTTGGTCAGCTGGGCATTGACATTCGCACGGGCCGTGATACGCTCGTAGGAAGAGCCGATGATATAGGAATCATTGTCCAGATAGCCCATCGAAACATAGTAGTCGCTCTTGTCGCTGCCGCCCGAGGCCGAAGCCACATACTCCTGACGGAACGAGTTCTTGAAGAGCGCATCGGCAAAGGTGTCGTCATAACGCTTGCGCGCATTGGCGTTCAGCTTGCCGTCGAAGCCCACGAGCTGTTCACCTTCGGGAATGATGAAGGCATTGTAGTTACCCAACTCCTTGAGCAGGTTTGCCGACGCATACTGGGCAGCCTGATCGAGGTCGTATCCGTTGGCCCAGGCCGTACTGCGCAGACCGTACCAAACCAACTCGTAGAACTCGCCCGGATCGGTTACCATGTTGTAATCCTTATAGGCGCGCTGCGCAACGCCCCAGGTGCCCTGGAACTGTACGGTGAGATTCTCCTTGCGGCCCGTCTTGGTCGTTACCATCACCACGCCGCCTGCGGCACGCGAACCGTAAAGCGAGTTCGACACGGCATCCTTCGATACGGAGATCGACTCGATATCCGCGGGGTTGATGTCCGAGAGCTTGCCGTTGAAAGGCACACCGTCCACGACAATCAGCGCCTCATTGCTGGCCGAGAGCGAACCGACGCCGCGCACGACGATCGAAGCGTCGCTACCCGGCTGACCCGTGGAGCTCACGATCTGAAGACCGGCCACGGCACCCTCCAGCGCATTCGAAACCGATGCCGACTGCGAGTTGCCGATAATCTCGCCCTTGACCTTGCTCACCGAACCCACGAGGTCCTGCTTGCGCTTGGTGCCGAAGGCTACGACCGTAACCTCATCGATGGCCTGCGTATCTTCGGAAAGTTCGATCGTAACCGAAGTACGTCCGTTCACGGCAACCGACTGGGTCTGGTAGCCGATGAACGAAACCTGAAGTGTGCCGTCGGCAGGTGTCTGGATGGAGAACCGGCCTCCTTCGCCGGTCGTCGTACCGACCGTCGTCCCCTCGACCATGACGGTAGCCCCGACTACGGGACTCCCCGACTGATCGACTACCGTACCGGAAACCTGCCGGTTCTGGGCCGATGCAAGGAGCATTCCCATGCCCAATACGGCAATCAACGATAGCAGAAGTTTTCTTACCATAAACGTTAATTCAATTAGTTTTTAAAATAAAAAGTTCGCCAACAAAGATCGGGAAAAAGATCGACACCTCCAAAAATATTTTTTTAAAAAAATATATAAATAACAGTTTTTTGGATAAAACAGCCAAACGGTTACTGTTTTTTTAAGGCTCAAAAATATTGGTTACAGTCTGTAACCAGCCATCTCGGGCTTCCCGAAGCTAAATTTAAGTTTATCTCCTTTGGAAAAGAATGGGGAAGCCCCAAAATTCTTCCCGGACGGTTGCGGATTCGTAGCGTGCGAGGCATTTCTTATGGGCGGTCATAGTGCAGCCGAAGTCGGCCGGAGAGTCGGTCCATGTCGTTGTCAAGCTGTGCGTGTGTGATGGATGCATAGATTTGTGTAGTGCGTATATTTCTGTGTCCAAGCAATTTGCTTATCGTCTCGATCGGAATGCCCTGGGAGAGGGTAACGGTTGTTGCGAATGTATGGCGTGCTGCATGGAAGGTAACGGGACGTTGGATTCCGGCCTGTGGCAGAATCCGCCGCAGACAGATGTTGCACCAGCCGTTGCTCGGCAGCGGGAAAATCGGATCGGCAGGGGCTTCGGTCCGGTATTTTGAAAGAATGGCCAGCGGTATGTCGAAAAGACGTACATAAACTTCCGTACCGGTTTTGCTGCGGGTCGTGCAGATCCACGACCGTTCCGATGTCGAACGGATGTTCCGCAGCGTGAGGCGGCGCAGATCTATATAGGAGAGCCCGGTGAAGCAACTGAACAGAAATGCGTCGAGCACAAGCCGCTGCATTGCGTCCGCCGGTTCTATATGCAGCAGATCCTGCAACTCGGACTCGGTCAAATAGTCGCGCACGACAGGGCTGCGGTGCAGTTTGTACCCGGAAAACGGATTAGATGTCAGATGGTTGCGGTCGTGAGCCAATGCGAGTATGTGTTTCAGGGCAATCATGTAGACCCATACGGTGTTTTTTTCATGCGGGACTTCATGGGCAATGTAACGGTGGAATTCCGCAGGGAAATTCATGTCAAGTTTTGCGAACGGGATGTCATCGCGGCCGTAGTGCATGCGGACATACGACTGGAGCAATTTGTATACGCTTTCGTATTTATATAAGGTGGCCCGGCTCCGGTTGATGCCGACCATCCGACGGAAATCGTCGTTGTGCTGCCGGAAGAATCCGAGCAGCGACACTCCGCCGGGACCTCCGCCGAAATACGCATTCCGAACACGGGAAGCGGAGACCCCTCCCTCACGGTACAGCAGCGTATGGTAGCACTGTTCGATGTGCAGCCGGATTTCCGAGAGCCTTCCGTTGATCCGGGAGGCTGCGGCGGTACGCCCTGTGACCCGGCCGTCATGAGCGTCCCAGATCCGGGGATCCACATGCTGCTGGGTCGAGAACTGGGCCCGTTCGCCGTTGATGGTGATACGGACCATGACCGGCACGCGGCCATAGCGGTCCGGCGCCGTACGCTTGATGTAGAACAGAATCCTGAATGTGTTTCTCATGCCTTCCAACCTTGAGTTTGAACAAAACCTTTCCGATGGTAATGATAAAGTAACCCGGAATGTCCTTACATGTCGGACAAATATTTCATAATCAGCGAGATGCTGTTGTCCTGAAGGTAACGGTCCGGTAATTTTCCGGGAAATCTGCTTCGTATGGCCATCTTCCGGGGCCGGTCGAGAGCACCGAAACGTCCGCTTCACTTTTTATTTTAAAAACTAATTGAATTAACGTTTATGGTAAGAAAACTCGTACTATCGTTAATTGCTGTACTGGGGGGGGGAATGCTCCTTGCAATGGCCCAGACACAGCAGGTTTCCGGTACAGTTACCGACGCCGACGGCGCTCCGATCGCCGGTGTTACGGTCGTGGTGGACGGAACCACTACGGGAACGACGACCAATGCCGAAGGTAAATTCACCGTCTCGGCACCCAAAGACGGCTATCTGAACGTATCTTTCATCGGATATGAGTCGCAGAAAATCCCCGTTGCGGGAAAAACCACGATCGATGTCCGCATGAAGGAGGACATTACGGCCATCGACGACGTGCTGGTCGTAGCCTTCGGTACGACGAAGAAGGAGGCCTTCACCGGTTCGGCCACCGTCATCAAGTCCGAAGAGCTGGCCAAGCGTCAGACCACCAACGTCATGAACGCCCTCGTGGGTTCCGTGGCCGGTCTGCAGATGCGCGGTACGACCGGTACGCCGGGTTCCGATGCCGGTTCGGTGAACATCCGCGGTATCAGCTCGATGTACGCCAGCACCGACCCGCTCATCATCGTGGACGGCGCTCCCTACAGCTCCAGCCTCTCGAGCATCGCACAGTCCGATATCGAGTCGGTTACCGTCCTGAAGGATGCCGCTTCGGCTGCCCTGTACGGTGCCCGCGGTGCCGCTGGTGTGATCATCGTAACCACGAAGCGCAACACTTCGAAGGATGCCGTGATCAACGTGGACATGAAATGGGGCGTCAATTCGCGTGCCATTCAGGACTATGACGTCATCACCGATCCGGGTGCCTACTATGAGGCCGGATACGCACAGCTCTACAACCGTTATTTCTACGGCCAGGGCATGAGCGCCGAGACGGCGAACCTGAACGCCAACACCGAACTGCTCAAGGGCCTTTCGTACAACGTCTTCTCCTATCCCGACGGTGAGCAGCTCATCGGTCTGGACGGCAAGCTGAACCCCAACGCCACGCTGGGCCGCAAGGTCAGCGGCAACAACCAGGAGTACTGGCTGCAGCCCGACGACTGGACCGACGCGGCCTACAAGACCAGCCTGCGTCAGGAGTACAACGTCAGCGTAAACGGCGGAACGGAGAAGTCGAACTACTACACCAGCGTCGGCTACCTGAATCAGGACGGTATCGTGGATAACTCGGGCTTCGAGCGTATCACGGCCCGTGTCAAGGCCGACTACCAGGCCCGCAAGTGGCTCAAGCTCGGCGCCAACGTCGGCTTCCAGCACTCGACGCAGGAGATGGATGCCGGACTGGGCACCTCGACCTATTCGAACAACCTGTTCTACTACACGTCGATGATCGCCCCGATCTACCCGATCTACGTCCGGACGATCGATGCCGACGGCAACATCCGCATCGCTACCGACCAGTACGGACACAAGGCTTACGACTACGGTGTCGCAGCTACGGGTTACGGCGTTTCGCGTCCTTTCGGACAGACGGGTAACCCGCTCGGATCGAACCAGTACAACAAGTACGAGAACATCGGCAACCAGCTCAACGGAACCTTCACCGCCGACGTCGATATTACCGACTACCTGAAGGCCAACGTAACGAGCACGGTGATCTGGGGCGAGAACTATGTTTCGGACTTCCAGAACATGTTCTACGGATCGAGCGCCGGAACGAACGGCAGCATCACCAAGACCATGCAGAACTCGATGCGTACGAACAACATCCAGACGCTGACCTACTACGACTCGTTCGGCCTGCATAACGTAAATGTAATGATCGGCCACGAATATTACAACACGAAAGCGCGTTATGTCGGCGCCGCAAAGAACGGTGTATTCTCGCCCGACATTCCGGAGTTGAACGCCGCCGCCTCGCTTTCGGATGCCTCCTCCTATACGACGCGCTACAACGTCGAGGGTTACTTCCTGAGCGCCCAGTACGACTACAACGGCAAGTACTACGGTTCGTTCTCCTACCGCCGCGACGGTTCCTCGCGCTTCGCACCCGGACACCAGTACGGTAACTTCTGGTCGGTAGGTGCCGCCTGGATCCTCTCCAAGGAGAACTTCCTCGCGAAGGCCGAGTGGATCGACATGCTGAAGCTCAAGGCTTCGATCGGTCAGCAGGGTAACGACAACATCGGCGACTACTACTACACGGATCTCTACACGCTGAGCAAGGTGGACGACAAGTCCATGTCGGCATCGTTCGCCATCCAGGGTAACCCCAACATCACCTGGGAGACCACGACGAACGCCAACGTCGGCGTCGAGTTCAGTTTCTGGCGCGGCCGCCTGTCGGGAGGTGTGGATGTATACCGCAAGAAGACGAGCGACCTGCTCTTCTGGCTCTCGCTGCCCGAATCGGTCGGTACGCGAGGCATGTACGGCAACCTCGGCGATATCCGCAACTCGGGTATCGAAATCAACCTCACGGGTTCGATCATCCGCACCAAGACGGTGGACTGGAGCGTATCGGCCAACCTCTCGCACAACTCGACGAAGATCCTTTCGCTGCCCGAGACGAAGCTCACGCAGGGCACCTCGAGCATCGGATTCCAGGAGTCGCAGAACAACGTCATGATGTGGTACCGCGAAGGCGGTCCGCTCTACAACGCCTACCTGCCCTGCTACGCAGGTGTGGATGACAAGGGTCAGGCCCTGTACTACATCGACACGAAGGACGAGGCCGGCAACACGATCCACAAGGGCGGCACGACCTACGACATCAACAGCGCCACGGAGTATGAGCAGGGCAGCATCCTGCCGAAGGTATTCGGCGGTTTCGGCACGAACCTGCGCGTCGGCAACTTCGACCTCTCGCTGACGTTCGACTACCAGATCGGCGGCAAGGTCTATGACGTAACCTACGCCTCGCTGATGACCCCCTGGACTGGAGCCGCCAACGGAAGCGCCATCCACAAGGACTGGATCAAGTCGTGGAGCCCGAACAACACCGACAGCGACATTCCGCGCTGGCAGCAGGGCGACCAGTACACCACGGCCAAGTCGGACCGTTTCCTGACCGACGCCTCGTACCTCAACTTCCAGTCGTTTGCCATCGGCTACACGATTCCGGAAAAGGTATTCCACAACAAGCTGAAAATGCGTATCTACGCCGCCGGCGAAAACCTCTGCTTCTGGTCGGCACGCAAGGGTCTCGACCCGCGTTACAACTACGTCGGAACGGCTTCGACGGGTGTGGCTGACTATTCGCCGATCCGTACGATTTCCGGAGGTATCCAGCTTACGTTCTAATCATCAAAAAGCATTCGAAATATGAACAAGAATATCAAATTAATAGCCACCCTGCTTATCGGAGCCTCCGCGCTCTCCACGGGATGTCTTCAGGAGACCTTCCCGCAGCAGGGAACGGTTACCGTGGACCAGGCCGGAGAGGCGCCCAACTCGTTCAACAACTTCGTGACGGCCTGCACTTCCACGATGAGCGGCGAATTCATCTACAGCGGCAGCAGCTACTCTCCCTATGATTTCGGCTACACGTCGTTCTTCCTGCAGCGCGACGTCATGGGGCAGGACATTGTCTGCGAAGATACCGACAGCGAGCACTACACGACGTGGTACACCTGCGGCGTGGCCCTCGGCCCGACCTATGCCATCTGCCAGCTTCCCTGGACACTCTACTACGGCTGGATCAAGAACTGCAACGTGGTCATCTCGCTGGCCGGCGAGCAGCCCTCGGCCGACCACATCACGGGTGCAGGTATCGCCTATGCCATGCGTGCCATGTTCTACATGGACCTCGCCCGCATGTTCGCACCCCAGACCTACAAGGGACATCCCGAAGCGCTGACCGTGCCCATCATCACGGAGAAGACGACCAACGAGCAGGCCACGAACAACCCCAACGCCACGAACGAGAAGATGTGGGAGTTCATCCTCAGCGACCTGGACAAGGCCGAGGAGTATCTGGCCGATTACCAGCGTCCCGACAAGACCACGCCCGACCTGAGCGTCGTTTACGGTCTGAAGGCGCGCGCCTACCTGACGATGGAGCAGTGGGCCGAGGCCGAGCACTACGCAAAGCTGGCACAGAGCGGCTACACGATGATGACCGAAGAGCAGTACCTCGATCATAACACGGGATTCAACACCCCGAACGATGCCTGGATGTTCATGACCGAGTTCGATGCGGAGGATCCCAACATCACGGCCAACGACGGCGACTCGAGCTGGGGTTCGCAGATGATCCTCGAGATCACGGAGCAGTCCAGCTGCGGATATGCTGCCAACTACGGCACGCCGAAGCGTATCGACGCCCACCTGCTCGAAACCATCCCGCAGACCGACTGGCGCCGCAAGTGCTTCATCGACCCCGAGCTCGACGAGATGGTCGCTTCGGCAACGTCGATGGAAGAGCTTCAGGCCATTGTCGCCGAGTATCTTTCGGGCGTATCGGAATATCCCGGAGCCATTGTGAACACCGCGATGGCAACCACTTCGGGAACCTTCGGCGGCCTGTCGCTCAAGTTCCGCGCTGCCGGCGGCGAGGCCGGACACAACAACGTGAAGATCGGCTTCTGCGTTGCCGTACCGCTGATGCGTGTCGAGGAGATGATGCTCATCGAGGCCGAGGCTGCCGGCATGCAGGAGGAGGGCCGCGGAAAGACGCTGCTCGAGACCTTCGCAAAGACCCGCAACCAGGAATACGAATATGACAACGCGCAGTCGTTCCGCGACAACGTATGGTGGCAGCGCCGTGTCGAGCTCTGGGGCGAAGGCTTCGCCACGTTCGACATCAAGCGCTTCGAAAAGGGTATCACCCGCAGCTATGCCGGCACGAACCACCCGAAGGGTTATCGCTGGAATACGGAGAGCGTGCCCGACTGGATGAACCTCTGCATCGTGCAGACGGAGACCAACTACAACCAGGCCTGCATCAGCAATCCCACGCCGATCCAGCCTACCGAGGACTCCCCGGAGAAGGTATGGTAATTACAGGAACCATTAAAGATTTGAACTTATGACACTGAAAAAATATTTCTATTCCGTTCTGGCCGTGGCAGGCGTCGTAACCCTGGCCGCCTGCTCGGCTGACGAGGGTACCGATCCCGGAAGCGACAGTGCACCGGCCATTACCATGTATACCTACACTCCGAGCAGCGAATACAATGCTGACGAGGACCTGATGATCCGCATCGCACCGAACAACAAGGTAGCGGAGATCTACTACAAGTCCGAGCTGACGACGGCCGTTCAGGAGTACATCGCCGCCAACGGCGAGAACGCCTACGCCGACCAGGTTGTCGCAAGCGGTACGAAACTCGAAGGGGGTTCCACGCAGGACTTCGTATTGACGGGCCTGCTGGGCAACTATACGATCACGGCAGTAGGTGTCGCCGAGAATGGCCGTAAAGCCGTTGCCTCGACCACGTTCCAGGGCCTTACCTGGACCTCCATCACCGCCGGTACGATGACCTACGGAACCCTCGGCCAGCTGGGACTGAGCCCCGCACAGGTCGTACTGGAGAAGTGCGATGTCGATGAGACGCTCTATCGCGTCAAAAACATGTACGGAGAGGGCAACCACCTGAAGTTCACGGTACTCGATCTGGGCGGCACGGCTTCCGACGGAAGCGCCTTCAAGTTCTGCCGCGTTGCAAACCAGAATACCGGTTTGAGCTACGGCAGCTACGGAGCCATCTCCGTTCAGGACGTAGGTTACTGGCAGGGCGACGAGAGTTATGTTACGGGCGGCGGCTTCGACAACTACTTCTATGTAAGCGGCCCGAAGGAGAACCAGCTTTCGTTCACCCTCTACTACTACGTTTCGGCCGGATACCTCGGCTACCAGAATGCCGACGTATTCATTCCGAACGGCAACTGATCAAGGCCGTTTAATCGACTGCGGGCCGATCCCTTTTCCGGGGATCGGCCTTTTTTTGTCGGATCACGACGGCCGGTACAAAGGCAGTCCCCGAAAAGATGCCGTTGCACAGTGGATTTTTTTTCGTAAATTCGCAACGTCAAAACGAATCAATACGACACGATAACGATATGGCTATTACGGAAATTCTGCCCGGCATCCATTATGTCGGCGTAAACGACCGCACCACGACCCGCTTCGAAGGGCTCTGGTCGCTGCCCTGCGGGGTCTCATACAACTCCTACCTGGTCGTCGGCGAGAAGATCGCCCTGATCGACACCGTCGAGGAATCATTCGGAAGCCGTCTGTTCGAGAACATCCGCGAAGCGATCGGCGACCGCAGGATCGACTATCTCGTCGTAAACCACATGGAACCCGACCACTCCTCGTCGATCGCCGCGCTTCGCCTGCGCTACCCCGAACTGCAGATCGTCGGCAACGCCAAGACGATCCAGATGATCGGCGGCTACTACGGCATCTGCTCCGGCATGCTCGAAGTCAAGGAGGGCGACCGCCTCGATCTGGGAGGCGGCAAGAGCCTCACCTTCCACCTCATCCCGATGGTACACTGGCCCGAGACGATGGTTTCGTGGCTGGCCGAGGAAGGGGTACTCTTCTCGGGCGACGCTTTCGGCACGTTCGGTGCCCTCGACGGCGGCATCACCGACTCACAGGTCGATACGGAGCGCTATTGGGACGAGATGTGCCGCTATTACGCCTGCATCGTGGGCAAATACGGCGCCCCGGTGCAGAAGGCGCTGCAGAAACTCGGAGGACTCGAAATACGCACGATCTGCCCGACGCACGGCCCCGTATGGCAGCGTGAAATCGCACGCGTTGTCGGCATGTACGACCGCATGAGCCGTTACGAAGGCGAGCCGGGCGTCGTGCTGGCCTACGCCTCCATGTACGGAAATACGGAGCAGATGGCCGAGCGGATCGCCCGCGAACTGGCCGAGGCCGGCGTCGGTCCCGTGCGCGTTTACAACCTCTCGTACGCCGATCCGTCGGTCGTGCTGCGCGACATCTTCCGTTTCGACACGCTCATCGTCGGCAGCCCGACCTACAACGCCGAATTGTTCCCGCCCGTCGAGGAGCTGCTGCGCCGCATCGAGGCCCGCTGCATCCCGCAGCGCCGCTTCGCCTTCTTCGGATCGTTCACATGGGCTGCCGCCGCAGTGCGCCGCATGCGCGAGTTCGCCGAACGGATGAAGTGGACGCCGGTCTGCGAGCCCGTGGAGATGAAACAGGGCTATTCGTCCGCCGCAGCCGAATGCTGCCGCACGCTTGCCGCCGCCGTTGCCAAGGAGATGAACCGCGAATAACGCCATGATGAAGATCGCCATCATCGGAACGGGCTATGTGGGGCTCGTATCGGGAGCCTGCTTCGCGGAGATGGGCCTCGATATCACCTGTGTGGATATCGACCATCGGAAGATCGAGGCCCTCAATGCCGGAAGAATCCCCATCTACGAACCGGGATTGGAGGAGATCGTGCGCCGCAACGTCGAAGCCGGACGCCTGCACTTCACCACCGACCTCGCGGCGTGTCTCGACCGCATGGAGGTGGTCTTCCTGGCCGTCGGGACGCCCCCGCTGGAGGACGGGTCGGCCGATCTGCGACAGGTTTTCGAGGTGGCCCGCACCTTCGGACGCCACATCCGCCGCTACACGCTGCTCGTAACGAAGAGCACCGTACCCGTAGGTACGGCGCAGCGGATCCGCGAAATCGTCGCCGCCGAGCTGAAAGTCCGCGGCGAGGAGATCGAGTTCGACGTGGCGTCGAATCCGGAGTTTCTCAAGGAGGGGGCTGCCGTCAAGGACTTCATGTCGCCCGACCGCGTGGTCGTGGGCGTCGAGAGCGAACGGGCCCGCAAGCTGATGGCCCGCCTCTACCGTCCCTTCCTGATCAACAACTTCCGGGTGATGTTCATGGACATCGCCTCGGCCGAGATGACCAAATACGCGGCCAATGCCATGCTCGCCACGCGCATTTCGTTCATGAACGACATCGCCAACCTCTGCGACCGCGTAGGGGCCGACGTCGAGATGGTCCGCAAGGGCATCGGCTCCGACCAGCGCATCGGCAACAAGTTCCTCTATCCGGGTTGCGGATACGGAGGATCGTGCTTTCCGAAGGATGTCCAGGCCCTGGCCCGCACGGCTCGCGAACACGGCTATACGATGCAGGTCATCGAAGCCGTGGAACGGGTCAATGAGGCCCAGAAGGAGGTGCTCTTCCGCAAGGTCAAAGAGTTGCTGGGCAATCTCGACGGACGCCGCATCGCCCTTTGGGGACTGGCGTTCAAACCCGAGACGGACGACATGCGCAAAGCCCCGGCCACGGTGGTCATCGACCGCCTGCTCGATGCCGGTGCGGAGGTCGTAGCCTACGATCCCGTGGCGATGGACGAAAGCCGCCGGATGCTTGCCGGGAAGCCCGTCCGTTACGCCCGCAACATGTACGAGGCGGCCGAAGGGGCCGATGCCGTCGTACTCGTAACCGAATGGAAGGAGTTCCGCATGCCCGACTGGCCGCGGCTGCGCGCCACGATGCGCGGCGATGCCGTCATCGACGGACGCAACATTTTCAACAAACAGGAGGTATTGGCCGCAGGATTCCGCTACAGCGGAATCGGCAAATAGGAGCTGTTCCGAAAAGGAAAACTTCCGATCGTCTGCGGAGGCCATAAAGGCCTCCGCAATCTTTTTATCCCCGGCAAAGCTCCGGACAGCAGCACCAGGCATTCCGAAAATGAACCAAACTCTTTCCGAACGGACGACCCGCGGATGAAAAATCCGGAGTACCTTTGCACGAACGAAAAAGGAATTCTCCGAACCTCATGAACAATAGCAACTCAAAAGCATTCCTGCTGATTCTACTGGGCATGCTCACCGCCTTCGGCCCGTTCGTTACGGACATGTACCTCCCGGCACTGCCCGCCATGGCAGGTTATTTCGCCACCTCGTCATCGATGGTGCAGATGGGCCTCACGACGAGCATGATCGGTCTGGCCGTCGGCCAGCTCTTCTTCGGCCCGTTGAGCGACAAATACGGGCGCCGCAAGCCGCTGCTCGCGGCCATGTGGCTCTTCATCGGCTCGACCCTGTTCTGCCTCTTCGCCCGGGACATCCACCAGTTCGTCGCCCTGCGCTTCATTCAGGGCGTTGCCGGCTCGGGCGGCATCGTCATCTCGCGTTCGGTCGCCACGGACAAGTTCTCGGGAGCCGACCTGGGCCGCATGCTCGCCCTGATCGGAGCCATAAACGGCGTGGCTCCCGTCGCCGCACCGATCATCGGCGGAGCGCTCTGCGACCGCATCGGCTGGCAGGGCATCTTCTGCATCCTGCTTGCCATCGGCGCGCTGCTGCTTGCCGGAAGCTACCGTTTCCGTGAAAGCCTGCCCGCCGCACGGCGCAATGCCGTTGCCTGGGGCGACATACTCCGCAACTTCGGCTCCGTACTGCACAACCGGCAGTATGCGGCCTATGTGCTGCAGTTCGCCTTCGCACAGGGTGTGCTGTTCGCCTACATCGCCTCGTCGCCCTTCATCATTCAGGAGCATTTCGGGTTCTCGACCTTCACCTTCAGCCTCTGCTTCGCCCTGAACGCCGTAGCCATCGGTTGCGCCGCGGCCCTTGCCGTGCGGTTTCACCATCCCGAACAGGGAACCCGTACGGGATGCATCGGCATGATCGGCTTTGCCGCAGCCGAAGCGGCCGCCATGGCTCTGGGCTGCAACTTCTGGATCTACGAGGGACTGCTCATCGGGCTGCTCTTCTCGATGGGCCTCACCTTCACGACCTCCACAACGCTGGCCATGGAGTGCACCCGCTCCGAATCGGGCACTGCATCGGCCCTGCTCGGAGCCGCAGGATTCGCCTTCGGAGGCATCGTCTCCCCACTCGTGGGCCTCGGCAACACGATGTACTCCACGGGTGCGGCCTTCGTCGTCTGTGCCCTCGGATCGTGGCTCGCCGTACGTCTGATCCGCCACCATACGGATCTGGCAACAGTATAAGCCTCCGCGGCAGCGGATCGGACAAAAAAGCGGCGGTCGGAACCTTCATCGGTTCCGACCGCCGCCCTGTTCCGGCCGTGCACGTCAGATACGCACCTTGACGATGATCTTGCGCACATCGCCCTCGCCCACCATCGGCGCATGGCCGTCCTCGGGGAAGAGCAGCGTGAACTGACCGGGACGCAGCGTATAATAGGTCTGCGGCTCGTCGTCGTAGAAGCGGATATCCATTGCCGTATCGAACGCCCCGAGGGGTTTCGACAGGTCCTTGCGTTCGCTCCAGCCGAAGGCCTCCTCACGGCCCGTAATGAGCACCTGGATATCCATGTAGGCGTCGTGCACCTCGAGTTTGGCATCGGGTTTCCGCTTCAGGGAGATATCCATCACATTGACGAAGATGTCCCGGCCGTCGAGTTCGTGCGTACCCGGCTCCATTTTTGTCCAGTCCGTCGAGGCAATCAGCGAAAAGGCCCGCTCCAGACGCGGGTGGATCGAATAGTAGCGTGCGCTGTTTTTCAGTGAATCGAGAATCATGGCTTGAAGTATTGAAACGCCGCAGCGGAAGCCCCGCCCGCGGCAAACTATACAAAGATACGAAGTTTTTTAGACAACGATCCGTAAAAATGCTATATTTGTAGAACCAACCAAAAAATAACGTTATGGATTTTACGGACATCAAGCTTTCGGGGAAGACCCGCCGCGAGCATGACCTGCTCGGAGAGATGGATATCCCCGTAGAGTACTATTTCGGCGTGCAGACGATGCGTGCCGTGGAGAATTTCCATATCAGCCGCGTACGGCTCAACTTCTTTCCGCAGCTGATCCGTGCCCTGGCCGATGTCAAGCAGGGTGCCGCCGCCGCAAACCGCGACCTGGGTCTGCTCGATCCCCAAATTGCCGACGCCATCACGCGGGCCTGCGAGGAGCTGCGCGAAGGCAAGTTCAACGAACAGTTCGTCGTGGACATGGTACAGGGCGGTGCCGGCACCTCGACCAACATGAACGCCAACGAGGTAATCGCCAACCGGGCCCTCGAACTGCTCGGACACGAGAAGGGCGAATACCAATACTGCCACCCGAACAACCACGTCAATTTGTCGCAATCGACCAACGACGCCTACCCCACGGCCGTGCGCATCGCCCTGGCCCGGAGCATCGACGGCGCCGTAGCCTCGCTGCGCGAGCTCATCGCGGCATTCCATGCCAAAGGCGAGGAGTTCGCCCACATCATCAAGATGGGACGTACGCAGCTGCAGGATGCCGTGCCGATGACCCTCGGGCAGGAGTTCGAGGCCTATGCCGCCACGCTCACCGAGGAGATCGACCGCCTGCAGACCAATCTGCGCCTCTTCTACGAGATCAACATGGGCGCCACGGCCATCGGTACGGGCATCAACGCCGACCCGGACTATGCGGAGCTCTGCACGAAGCACCTGCGCGAGATCACGGGGCTGCCGCTGACGAAAGCCACGAACATGATCGAGGCCACGAGCGATACGGGCGCCTTCATCATGAACTCCTCGGCGCTGAAACGGCTGGCCGTGAAACTCTCGAAGATCTGCAACGACCTGCGGCTGCTGTCGTCGGGACCCCGCTGCGGTCTGAACGAGATCAACCTGCCGCCGCGCCAGCCCGGATCGTCGATCATGCCCGGAAAGGTCAATCCCGTCATTCCGGAGGTCGTGAATCAGGTGGCATTCAGCGTCATCGGCAACGACCTGACCATCACGCTCGCCTCCGAAGCCGGACAGCTTGAGCTCAACGTCATGGAGCCGATCATCGTCCACTCGCTCTTCGAGAACATCGAGATGCTGGTCAATGCGATGAACACCCTGCGCGAGAAGTGCATCGTGGGCATCACGGCCAATCCCGAGGTCTGCCGGCGAATGGTTTACAACAGCATCGGACTCGTTACGGCCCTCAATCCCTACCTGGGATACGAGACCTCGACGATGCTCGCCAAGGAGGCGCTACAGAGCGGCAAGGGCATCTACGACCTGGTCCTCGAGCACAAGCTCATGAGCGAAGAGGAGCTGCAAAAGATCCTGCAGCCCGAGAACATGGTGCATCCGCGCAAGAAGATCACCGAATAATCGCGCAAAAAGAAGAAAGCGCGTCCCGTGAATGGATTCACGGGACGCGCTTTTCATCTCCGGCAGCGTCGGTTGGACGTCAGGATTCGCGCTTCAGTCGCACCACAACGGGATAATGGTCCGAATACTCGGCAGGCAGCACCTCGTAGGTAATTGCCTGCCACGGCTCGGAGCAGAGCACATAGTCGATACGCAGCGTATTGAAGAATCCGCGGTAGGTATGCGAATAGCCCGACCCGCACTCGCTGAAGGCGTCGTTCAGACCCGCGGCCATCCGGCGGTAGACATACGACACGGGCGTATCGTTAAAATCGCCGCAGACCAGGCGCCCCCAACGCGTAGCGCGGATCTCGGTCGAGATACTGTCCACCTGTGCGGCACGCAGTTCGCTGTTCGCACGCAGGCGGCTCACGATGCTGCGGAACTTCACCTCGCGGGCCGTATCCGAAAGGAAGCGCCGCGTGGTGATGTATTCGTTGTCGTCGGCATTGATCGCCGTGGAGTGCAGGTGGTTGTTGAACACGCGCAGCGTATCCTCATCGACAAGCAGATCGGCCCACGACGAAGAATGGGGCGTCAGCACCGTGGCACTGCGCAAAATCCGGTATTTGCTCAAGATAACCAGCCCCGTATCCTCGGGAACCTCGGAATCCCTGGTTTCATCAAACCGGGAGATATCATAGCTGTCGAGCAGCAGCCGGAAGGAGTCGGAACCGCCGGCCAGCCGGCCGTTGAACTCCTGCAGGCAGACAATATCGGGGTTCTGTTCGCGGATAAGGTCCACGATACCCTCCACGCTGCTTTCGCCGTCCGGACCGTAAAAACTGCGCACGTTGTAGGTCATCACCTTGACCGTTCCCCGGTCGGAGACGATCTCCTCGTAGCTGCGCCGGATCTCGGGCCTCCAGAACAGCGAAACCCGGCCGAGGCCCAGGACTACCAGCACGAGCATGATCCCGGCCTGAATCCACCTCCAGCGGATAATCCAATAGAGCATCAGGATAACCGAGGCAACATAAACGGCCGGAGCCGCAAGGCCCAGAACCGGCAGGAACCAGATACGTCCCGGATTGACATACGGAACCAGGTAGGTAATCGCCATCACCGCCGCCACCGCTACGGTAAGCAGCGTGATGAGCCCATCGAGCAAGTGCAGGAGGAGGCTCCGCCGCGACCGCACCGCAGGGCGCTCGCCGTACTCGCTGTAATACGACGTCCTTTTCATCGTCTAAAACCGGATTGAGCCCTTGCGTTTCCACCACTGCAGGAGCAGAAAGCCCCACAGCATGCCGCCCACATGGGCGAAATGCGCCACATTGCCGCCGAAGCCGGTCCAACCCATGAAGAGTTCGATCACACCGTAGATCAGCACGAACCACTTGGCCTTCATCGGAAGGGGCGGGATGAGCAACATGATGACCGCATTGGGATGCATCACGCCGAAGGCCAGCAGCAGCCCCATCACGGCACCCGAAGCTCCGACAAGCTGGATGGGCGTCTCGCCCAGCAGCCAGGCCGTCAGGATCTGGATCAACGCCGCACCGACGCCGCAGACCAGATAATAGATCAAAAAGCGCTTCGAGCCCAATTCATACTCCAGCGTGCGGCCGAACATCCACAGGGCGAACATGTTGAAGAAGAT
>DWWQ01000062.1 GCA_019119615.1 Candidatus Alistipes stercoravium
TTTCTGTTTGCACACGGTATGCGCAGTGATGCGTGTACGACCTCCGGTTCCCGCCTTTTTTTACAATATGAGCCGCTGGAGCTTGCGGGCGATCGAAACCTTCACCTTGTTCAGCCCCGAGAGGCGTTGCAGCAGCGCCGTCTGCTCCTCCTCCGAAAGCGTCTCGTCGCCCAGCTTCGTCTGCAACTCCTTGATCATCCCCTCGACAACCTTCGACTTGTAGAGCGTTACGGCCTTCGGAACCCCCACGGCAAGCATCTCCGCCTCGCTTTCGACGTGGATCTCCTTACGGCGCCACAACTCGCTGGGAACGTAGTTGTCGTCCGAGGTGAGGATATCCACCGAGGCGTTGCACACCTCGGGATCGATATGGTTCAGGAAACAGTGCACCGGAACCTCCACCCCCGTGCCCGAACGTTCCCACTCCTCGCGGTAGGTTGCCATGATCTTGGCGTAAACCGGGTTGCGGAACCCGATCTGGTCGCGGCTCAATTCGTCGAAGATCACCTCCGCGACGTTGCAGGCCACCATCGCCGGGCCCTCCTTGAAGTCGAACGAGCAGTGGCCGTATTTGAGCAGGTACTTCACGATCTCGCGTTCGAGGGCCTCGATGCCGCTGCCGGCCTCGACCTGCCGGACATACTTTCCGTCCGACTGCACCGCCTCACGCTGCTGCTGGGCCGCCTGCCGGCGCAGGAACTCGTCCGTCTCGCGGTCTCCGGAGGAGGTCAGACGCCGCCGGGCCACCTCCGAAATGAGAATCTGCTCGTCGATCTCCATGATCCGCGCGCACTCCTTGATATAGACCGAGCGCTGGATCGGATCGGGAATCTGGGCTATGGACTGCACCATGTCGCCGATGAGCGCCGCTTTGCGGATCGGGTCGCCCTGGGCGTCGTGCAGCAGCAGGTGGGCCTTGAATTCGAGGAAGTCGCGCTCGTTGTCGCGGATGTACGCCTGCACCTCGGCGGCCGTGTGGCTGCGGGCGAACGAGTCGGGGTCCTCGGGTTCGGGAAGCAGCACCACGCGCACGTTCATCCCCTCCTTGAGGATCATGTCGATACCGCGCAGCGAGGCGTGGATGCCCGCCGGGTCGCCGTCGTAGATCACCGTGATGTTCTTCGTGAAACGCCCCAGAAGCCGGATCTGGTCCGTCGTAAGCGACGTTCCCGACGAAGCCACGACATTCTCGATGCCCGCCTGGTGCATCGAGATGACATCGAGGTAGCCCTCGACCAGAATGGCATAGTCCTGCTGCTGGATGGCCCGCTTGGCGAAGTAGAGGCCGTAGAGCTCGCGTTTCTTGCTGTAGATCTCGCTCTCGGGCGAATTCTGGTACTTGGCCACCGTCTTGTCCGTGCGGAGCGTACGGCCGCCGAAGGCCACGATGCGGCCCGAGATGTTGTGCACGGGGAAGATCACCCGGTCGCGGAAACGGTCGTAGAGCGACCCGTCGCTCTCGCGTGCCAGCGAGAGGCCCGTCGAGAGGAGGAACTCCCGCCTGTAACCCGCCGCCAGGGCATCCTTCGACATGCGGTCGCCCTTCGCGGGGCAGAATCCGAGGCCGAACTTGCGGATCGTGGCATCGGTCAGCCCGCGCTTCTGCCGGAAGTAGGACAACCCGACGCTCATCCCCTCGGGATCGCGGTGGAGGAAGTTGGCGAAGTAGTCCGCGGCCCAGCCGTTCACCACGAACATCGACTCGCGGTCGTCGTTGCGGCGCACCTCCTCCTCGGAGAGCTCCCGCTCCTTGACCTCGATGCCGTAGCGCTTGGCCACCATCTTCAGCGCCTCGGGGTAGGTGATGTTCTCGTGCTCCATGAGGAACGTTACGGCATTGCCGCCCTTCCCGCAGCCGAAACATTTGTAGACCCCCTTCGAGGGCGAGACAACGAACGACGGGGTTTTCTCGTTGTGGAACGGACAGCACGCCTGGTAGTTTACGCCCTTTCGCTTGAGCGTAACATAGTCGCCGATGATATCCACGATATTCGCGGCGGCATAGATGCGGTCTACCGTTTCCCTGTCGATCATGCGGACAAAGATACGGAAAAATTCATCAAGATGGGCATGCGCCGTCCGCCGTCGTACCAATATTGCGCAAAAATGGCTACCTTTGTGTCATGGACTTCAAACTCGTATCCGATTACGCCCCCACGGGCGACCAGCCGGAGGCCATCGCCCAGATCGTCGGGGCGATCCGCCACGGCTCGAAGCACAACACGCTGCTGGGTGTAACGGGTTCGGGCAAGACCTTCACGGTGGCCAACGTCATCGCCGATCTGAACCGTCCGACACTCGTCCTGAGCCACAACAAAACCCTCGCGGCACAGCTTTACGGCGAGTTCCGCAACTTCTTCCCCGAGAACGCCGTCGAGTACTTCGTCTCCTACTACGACTACTACCAGCCGGAGGCCTACCTCCCGGCGACGGACACCTACATCGAGAAGGACCTTTCGATCAACGCCGAGATCGAGAAGATGCGCCTCAACACCGTAGCCACGCTCCTCTCGGGGCGGCGCGACGTGGTGGTCGTATCGAGCGTCTCGTGCCTCTACGGCTGCGGCAATCCGGCGGATTTCCACGCCACGGCCATCACCATAAAGGTCGGGCAGGTGGTCAGCTACAAGCACTTCCTCTACAAGCTCGTCGAGGCGCTCTACACGCGCACCGAGCGGGAGCTCGAACCCGCGACGTTCCGCGTGAACGGAGACACGGTGGACATCATGGCGGCCTTCGGCGAGTTCGGCAACCAGTGCTTCCGCGTGATGTTCTTCGACAACGAGGTGGAGGCCATCCAGTCCATCGACCCCGTAACGGGGCAGCGCATCCAGTCGCTCGACTCGCTGACGCTCTACCCCACCAACCTCTTCGTTACCACCAAGGAGCGCATCCATGCCGCCGTGCAGCAGATCTACCTCGACCTGGGCAAGCAGATCGAATATTTCGAGCGCTCGGGGCGCATGATGGAGGCACAGCGCATCAAGCAGCGTGTGGAGTACGACCTGGAGATGATCAAGGAGCTGGGCTACTGCCCCGGCATCGAGAACTACTCGCGCTACTTCGACGGACGCGCCGCCGGGACGCGCCCCTTCTGTCTGATCGACTACTTCCCGAAGGACTACCTGCTCGTCGTGGACGAGAGCCACGTTACGCTGCCGCAGGTCCACGCCATGTTCGGCGGCGACCGCGCCCGCAAGGAGAACCTCGTGGAGTACGGCTTCCGCCTCCCCGCGGCCAAGGACAACCGCCCGGTAACCTTCGCGGAGTTCGAACAGCTGCAGGGCACCTCGATCTATGTGAGCGCCACGCCCGCCGACTGGGAGCTGATGAAGAGCGAGGGAGTGGTCGTCGAGCAGCTCATACGCCCCACGGGACTGGTGGACCCGCCCCTCGAGGTGCGCGTTACGACGAACCAGATCGACGACCTGATCGAGGAGATCGACAAACGCGTGAAAAACGACGACAAGGTGCTCGTTACGACCATCACCAAGCGCATGGCCGAGGAGCTCTCGAAATATTTCGACCGCGTGGGGGTGCGCAACCGCTACATCCATTCGGACGTCGATACGCTCGAACGCATCCAGATCCTCGAGGACCTGCGCGGCGGGCTGTTCGACGTGCTGGTGGGCGTGAACCTGCTGCGCGAAGGGCTGGACCTTCCGGAGGTGGCGCTTGTGGCGATTCTCGACGCCGACAAGGAGGGATTCCTGCGCAACGTGCGCTCGCTCACGCAGATCGCGGGGCGCGCCGCACGCCACTCGCAGGGCAACGTAATCCTCTACGCCGACACCTGCACCGAGTCGATGCGCTACGCCATCGAACAGAGCAACCGTCGCCGGGAGAAGCAGGTGCGCTACAACATGGAGCACGGCGTACTGCCGCGCAAGGCCCAGAAGAGCGGTTCGGGACAAAGCACCCTGCTGGCCGGGCGCGGAGAAGGCTGCGAGAATCCGGTTCCCGTGGCCTACCCGCTGGCCGAGGAACACTATGCACCGGCCGCCGCGGACGTACGCGGTGCCTACACGACCGGGGGCGACCTCGACGCCCTCATTGCGAAGGCCCGCGAGGACATGGAGCGGGCCGCCAAGTCGCTGGATTTCCTGGCCGCGGCGAAATTCCGCGACCGCATGTACGAACTTCAGAAACTGCGCGAGGAGAACCGCCGGTAAGCCGCTGCAACAAAGCACGCGCAACAGGGCGCCGCATGCCGGCGGCGCAAACCGAATCCCTGTTTCAACCGAAGACTACTCGGCCGCAGCGTGCCGGAAGGTGAAATACTTGGCAGCGAGAAAGCTGTACACCATTGTTATGCACGATGCAAGCATCTGCGAAGGGGTGGCCCAGATCGCGCAGACCTCGACAAAGAATTTCAGGCAGACGTAATTCACCACGACCGACCCCGCCACCGAGAGGGCGTAACGCAACAGCTGCACGCCGTGCGGCACCGGCGAGCGGCGGAAGGCTACCTGCCGGTTGAGCCAGAATCCGAGGAAAAAGGTGATCGGGAAGGTCAGCAACATCGCCGCGACATGGGGCGAGAGCACCACCAGGCCCAGATCGAGCAGCTGTTTATCGATCAAATAGTTGTAAATCAGAAAATAACATCCCCAGCCAAAAAGGACGTTCGCACCGCCGCACACGGCATAGCGGAACACCTGCCGCGGCAGGATCGACGATACGGGCGGGAAATAGAAAAAGTCGATCGCCCGGACAATCCACTTCGAAAGCCCCATCAGCGAGCGGTATAGGTCCACATGCCGGGGAAGCGCTCGGCATGCGCACGGATGAAGAGCGTGCAGGCCTCGGGATCATCCGACTCGAAGGGCGACACGAGGTACTTGGCGCCGAAACGATAGACGCCGCAGGTTACGGCAACATCCTCCGAAGCGGCATTCCGTGCGGCACGCGCCGCATTCTCGGGCGTGCTGAAGACACCCAGCACCACATAGGAGCGTTTCGAGGTCATCCTCGCCGGTTCGTCGGCGGAGGCTGCAGCCGGCCGGGCCGACGATTCCGGAGCAGGCTGTACGGCTCCTGCGGCAGGAGCCTGTGCCGGCACCGGGACCTCCGCGGCCGAAGGCGCCGCGGTTGAAGGCGCCGCCGGAGCCGCTCCATCCGCTGCAGGGGCCGGGTTCGAAAGAGACTGTGCCAACGTTACGGAATCGCCGCCTGCAGCGGCTTCCACGTTCGCGGTCTGCGGAGGAACCGCAGCGGTCTCCGCCGGCCGCTCCGGGCGGGTGGTCAGATAGGAGTAGGCGCCGATACCGGCCGCCGCAACGATGGCGACGGCACCGAGCCAGATCACCCAGTCGGGGCGTCCGGCAGGCCGTACCTTCACCGGGGCATGCCCCTGCGGGTTCAGCCGCCGGTCGAAAGCCTCGTCAAGGGTGAAATGCTTGAATCGCAGAACACCCACACCCGAAACGGTCAGCGTATCCCCTTCGCGGGCGCGCCCCAGCCAGCGGGCATAGACCTCACGGGCCGTCCGTTCGGCCTCATCGGCCGCCATGCCGCTTGTCCCGAGCACGCGGGCGATCTCCTCGACAAGCGAGACTCCCCGCTGCTGCGAGGTGAAGGCCACCGCCCGATACGGAGGCTGTACCGTACGGCGCGAAAGCCGCTGCGCCCGATGGCGCTCCACGCAGAGCGAACCCACCTCGGGCAGGTAGATCGCCCCGCCGGCGGCCAGCACGTTTCCCACGATGCGGCCGACCTGCTCTTCCAAAGGATTGTTGCTCATCGTTTCCGTTTTTTTGGCTCTTTCGGCTGCGTCCGCGCCGGTTGCGGTTTCTGCGGAGCAGGCACCTCGAGAGCCGGGCGCGACATACCGCGCCAGATCATATAGATGCCGAGCAGGATGAAGGGGATGCTCAACCACTGGCCCATGTCGAGCGCCCAGCCTACCTCAAAAGCCTCCTGTTCGGTCTTGATGAATTCGATGAAGAAGCGCGTCAGGAAGACGCCGATCAGTCCGATACCGAAGAGCACGCCGGGCCGGCGGCGCGCCATGTCCCGGCGGTAGTAAAGCCAGCAGAGAAGGGCAAAGGTCGCCAGATAACACAATGCTTCATAAATCTGCGTGGGATGCACGGCCGCCGGAGCGTATTCATGCACCCACTTGGCCGAACGGACGAACTCGAAACCCCACGGCAGCGTGGTCGCCGTGCCGAAGATCTCCGAATTGAAGAGATTGCCCATGCGCACAATGGCACCGCCGATACCCACGGCGATCATGATGCGGTCGAGCGACCAGACATACGGCAGTTTGTTCTTGCGCGAAAAGAGCCACAGGCCGACCAGCAGGCCGATGGCGGCGCCGTGGCTCGCCATGCCGCCGTCGCGGAACCCCGTGATGATCGTCCAGGGTTTCGAGAGGTACTCCACCGGATCGTAGAAGAGGCAGTGCCCGAGGCGGGCGCCGATGATCGTCGCCAGCGTGCCGTAGATGAAGATCGAGCCCGAGACCTCCTGCGAAAGGCCTTCGCGTTTGCAGAAGTTGTCGAAGAACCAGGCGCCGATCAGAATCGCCAGCGCCCACATCAATCCGTAGTAGCGGATATCGAACGACCCGAAACGGATGAACACGGGATCGAAATCCCAGACTATGCTCAAAAGTTGCATCATTTATTCGATTTTGTCGTAGTTTCCGGCTGCAGCCACGCAGAGCGGCCGCATACAGCCGTCCCTGCCGAAACGGCGCCGCGTCATTTCATGTCGTGGGGATCGGC
>DWWQ01000063.1 GCA_019119615.1 Candidatus Alistipes stercoravium
CCGCAACGGCACGAAAAAGGAGCACTCCCGGGGTGGGAGTGCTCCTTTTTCGGTTCCCGAAGGCCGCCCGGCCTTCGCTGAAGGGACTACTTCGTATCCTGCCAGATCAGCGCCGAAGCACCGAGGATGGCGGCATTCTTGCCCTGAATGCCGCTCGGCAGCAGCTTGACCTTGTTCTTGAAGACGAAGAGCATGTTCTCCTCCATGTACCACTGCGTGGGCTCGAAGAGCAGCTTGCCGGCCTTCGACAGACCGCCGAAGAGGAAGATCGCCTCCGGAGAGGTTACCGTTACGATATCGGCCAGGGCACGTCCGAGCATCTCGCCCGTGAAGCGGAAGGCTTCGAGGGCCACGGGATCGCCCTGTTCGGCGGCCGCCGAGATCATCGACGCATCAAAATCGTCGTAGGCGATGCTGCGCAGGCGGCTCGGAGCCGTCATGCGGGCCATCAGCTCGAAGGCCGTACGCTTGATACCCGTCGCCGAAACGTAGGCCTCCAGGCAGCCGCGGCGTCCGCAGCCGCACTCGCGGCCGTTGCGCTCGACAATGATGTGGCCGAACTCCCCGGCAAAGCCGTCGTGTCCGTAGATCATCTCGCCGTTGGCCACGAAGCCAGAGCCGAGACCCGTGCCGAGGGTAATCATGATGAAATCCTTCATGCCGCGGGCGTTGCCGTAGATCATCTCGCCGATCGTCGCGGCGTTGGCGTCGTTCGTGATGAGCGTCCTCACGCCGCCGAAGCACTTCGAGATGTCGTCGGCCAGCGGGAAGATGCGGCGCGACTCGTCGGGATCGCTCTCGCCGTCGCGGAATTTCCACAGGTTTGCAGGATTCTCGACCGTGCCCTTGTGGAAGTTGGCGTTCGGAGCGCCGATGCCGATGCCCGTCAGTTCGTAGTCGAACGAGAGGCTCTGGGCCATGGCGTGCATGGCGTCGCACAGATCCCGCACATAGGCCGAATAGTCGTCCACATAGGGGTATTTCTTGGTCGAAATGACCGACTCGGCATAAAGATCGCCGTTTTCATCCACCATACCGAATGCGGTATTGATGCCGCCGATATCCACGCCGATAGCAAGTTTTTTCATAGCAGGTTTCAGGTTAATGGTTAAAATTTATCTGGTCAAAGTTAATGGAAAATTCGGCCACTCCAAAGTTTTTTCCTACTTTTGGGACATATTCGGACCAAAATACATCCAGACAAACATGCAGAACAACGAGCAACTCCTCTCCGTAATCGAAAATTACCTGGCGCAGGCCGAACTCCCGGCCGAACCCGAACTGCTCTACGCACCTATCGGATACTCGCTTTCCGGAGGCGGCAAGCGCCTGAGACCGATGCTCGTGATGCTCTCGTGCGGCATATTCACCGACGACATACAGCAGGCTCTCCCGGCCGCTGCCGCCATCGAGATGTTCCACAACTTCACCCTGCTGCACGACGACATCATGGACAACGCCGCCATGCGGCGCGGCAAGCCCTCGGTCTTCGCGCGCTGGGGGCAGAACGTGGCCATTCTCTCGGGCGACGCCATGCTGATCTGCGCCTACCGCCTGCTCGGCGGCGTCCCGCCGCACCTGCTGCCGCAGGTCATGACGATCTTCAACGAAATGGCCCTCGGCGTCTGCGAAGGACAGCAGTACGACATGGATTTCGAACGCCGCAAGAAGGTCTCCGTCGTGGACTACATGCACATGATCGAACTGAAGACCTCGGTGCTGCTGGCCGGCGCCGCAACGATCGGCGCCACGATCGGCGGAGCCCCCGAGGAGGATTGCCGCAAGCTGCGGCGCTTCGCCCTCGAACTGGGCCTCGCGTTCCAGCTGCAGGACGACCTGCTGGACAGCTACGGAGATGCGGAACTCGGAAAGGCCATCGGCGGCGACATCCTCGAAGGCAAGCAGACCTACCTGATGGTTACGGCCATGAGCCGCGCCGACGAGGCCACGCGCGACATCCTGCGCCATACCTACCGCAGCGACGCGCTCTCCGACGCGGAGAAGATCGCCACCGTGAAGGAGGCCTACGACCGGCTCGACATCCCGCACCTGACCGAACAGCAGATCTCGCTGCGCTTCGACCGGGCGCTGGGCATCCTCGACACCCTTTCGGTCGGTGCCGCACGCACGCAGCAGCTGCGCGCCTATGCCGAGAGCCTCATGGGCCGCAAGAAATAGGGAATCCGCGCCATGAAACGTTCCGACATCGAGATCATGGCCCCCGTGGGCTCCTACGAATCGCTCGCCGCGGCCATCCAGGCCGGGGCCGACGCCGTCTACTTCGGCGTCGGGAAACTCAACATGCGCTCGGCTTCGGCGGCCAACTTCTCGCTCGACGACCTGGCGCGGATCGTCGCCACGGCCCACGCCGCAGGGGTCCGCACCTACCTTACGGTCAATACGGTCGTCTACGAGGACGAACTCTCCGATGTGCATGCCGTCATCGACCGCGCCAAAGAGGAGGGTGTCGATGCCGTCATCGCCACCGACATGGCCGCCATTCTCTACGCCCGGCGCATCGGGCAGGAGGTCCACATCTCCACGCAGAGCAACATCTCGAACTCCGAAGCGGTGAAGTTCTACGCCCAGTGGGCCGACACGGTGGTCCTGGCCCGCGAGCTCTCGCTCGAACAGGTCGCCGAAATCCACCGCGCGATCGTCGAAAACGACATCCGCGGCCCGCGTGGCGAGCTCGTGCAAATCGAGATGTTCGCCCACGGCGCGCTCTGCATGTCGATCTCGGGCAAGTGCTACCTCTCGCTCCACGAGACGGGCTGCTCGGCCAACCGCGGCGCCTGCCGCCAGCTGTGCCGCCGCAAATACACGCTGCGCGACAAGGATACGGGCGCCGAGCTCGACATCGACGGACAGTATGTCCTCTCACCGAAGGATCTCTGCACAATCGACTTCCTGGACCGGATGATCGGCGCCGGCGTGCGGGTGCTCAAGATCGAGGGGCGCGCCCGCGGCGCGGAGTATGTCAAGCGCGTCGTCGAGAGCTACGACGAGGCGCTGTGCGCCCTCGAGGAGGGGCGCTACACGCCCGAGCTGGCCGCCGCGCTCAAGGAGCGCCTCCGCACGGTCTTCAACCGCGGATTCTGGGAGGGTTACTACGCCGGACGCCCGACGGTCGAGCACAGCCCCGCCTACGGCTCCTCGGCCACGCGCCGCAAGGTCTATGTAGGCAAGGTTACGAACTTCTACCGCAAGCTCTCGGTCGCCGAGGTGCTCGTCGAGGCGGCGCCGCTGGCCGTCGGCGAAGAGATCTTCTTCCTGGGCCCCACGACGGGCGTCGCCGAGCAGCGCCTCGAGGAGCTGCACGGACCCGACGGAAAACCGGCGCAGCAGGTGCTCCAGGGCCAGCTCTGCGCCATCCGCACCCCGGGACTCGTCCGCCGCGGCGACCAGCTCTGCAAATTCGTCGAGGCCACCCCGCAGAATACCCAAACCGAATAGATACGCCATGAACCGCACCGCACGAAACACCGACCCGAAAACCGCCCCCGCAGCCTCGCAGCGCCTGCTGTCGCTCGACACGCTGCGCGGCTTCGACATGCTCTTCATCATGGGCTTCGCCGGCCTCATCACGGCCCTCTGCCGCCTCTGGCCCGGGGCCTTCTCCGACTGGATGGCGGCGCAGATGGGACACGCCGAGTGGGACGGATTCTTCCACCACGACACGATCTTCCCGCTCTTCCTCTTCATCGCCGGCGTCTCGTTTCCCTTCTCGCTGGCCAAGCAGCGCGCCCGGGGGCTCTCCGACGCGCGCATCGCCGCAAAGGCCATCCGCCGCGGCCTCATGCTCGTCCTGCTCGGGCTGGTCTACAACGGCCTGTTCCGGCTCGACTTCGAGACGCTGCGGCTGCCGAGCGTGCTGGGGCGCATCGGTCTGGCGTGGATGTTCGCCGCGCTGATCTACACCTTCGGAAGCTGCCGCGTGCGCATCGCCGCGGCCGTGGCGCTGCTGGCCGCATACAGCCTCCTCCTGCAGTTCGTCCCCGCGCCCGACGCCGCCGGAGCCGGACCGCTGACCATCGGAGGCAACATCGTGGGTTATATCGACCGTTCTGTCATGCCGTCGCACCTCTATCTCGACGGTTTCGATCCGGAAGGGATCCTGAGCACCCTCCCGGCCATCGTAACCGCCCTGCTGGGCATGTTCACCGGGGCCTATGTCCGCCGCGACGATCCGCGCACGAGCGGGACGCGCAAGGCCCTCACGATGGCCGGCTGCGCCGCGCTGCTCGTCATCGCGGCGCTGATCTGGAACTGCTGGCAGCCGATCAACAAGAGCCTTTGGAACGGCTCCTTCGTCTGCGCCGCCGGCGGCTACTCGCTCGGCATGTTCGCCCTGTTCTACTACCTGATCGACGTAAGGCAGTGGCGCCGCTGGACCTACTTCTTCAAGGTCATCGGCGTCAATTCGATCACCATCTACCTCGGACAGCAGATCATCAGCTTCTCCTACACCTCGAAATTCTTCTTCGGAGGCCTCGCCGCCAAACTCCCGCCCGAGGCGGGTGCCGTCGTGCTGAGCATCGGCTACATCGCCTGCTGCTGGCTGCTGCTCCGGTTCCTCGACCGGCAGCGGATCTACCTCAAGGTCTGACCGTACGAAGCCGCACCGTACCTGCCAGCGGGGCCCTTTGCGAAGGGCCCCGCTGGCTTTGTTCTTTCGGTTCGAAAACAGGCCGGAGACCGTCATTTCCAGCCCTTCCCGGATCAACTCGAATGTATCACGAAAATATTTTATCGAAAAACAACAAAATTTATTTGTTTTTCGGATTTATTCCGTTTATATTTGCATCACCGAACCGAAAACCCCGCTTTTGGCATGAAAATCGAAACCGTCCTGCGCACGCTGGCACTCGCCCTCGCAATGGCCGCCCTCGGCATGCATGCAGCCTCCCGGCTGCTCTTCCCCGAGGCCGGAACGACAGGAAGCATCCCGGTCTGGCTGCTGCTCCTCTCTGCAGGCGTATTACACGGGAAAACGACGGACATGCAGAATATCGAAAGCGAGAAACCAGTGAACCACAACCATTTAAAATAAAAAGTTCAATCGCGGGGAGGCTCCGGAGGCTCTCTTACCGGTCTCCGGAACAACCCTGACAATAGTTGTGTGGCGGGAATCCGAAAAAGCCGGGTTCCCGTTTTTTTTCGTATCTTTGCGGCGCCATGCCCGAATCCCTCCACATAAGCGCTGCAGACGGCGTGCCCATGCCCCGCCGCCTCTGGGCTATTCTGGCCGTGGCTTTCGGCGTCTCGCTCTCGGTCATCGACTCGACAATCGCCAACGTCGCCCTGCCGACCATCTCCCGAACGCTCGGCATCTCGTCGGCCGACTCGATCTGGATCGTCAATGCCTATCAGCTGGCCATCATGGTCTCGCTGCTCTCCTTCTCGGCGCTGGGCGACCTGGTCGGCTACCGCAAGGTCTACATCGGCGGACTGGCGCTCTTCACCGTCGCTTCGGTGGGCTGCGCCCTCTCGCAGTCGCTCGGGACACTCGTCGTCGGCCGCATCTTCCAGGGCTTCGGCGCCGCGGCCGTAACATCGGTAAACACCACGCTCATCCGCGTGATCTACCCCCGCAGCCAGCTCGGACGCGGCATGGGTATCAATGCCACCGTGGTCGCCGTCTCCGCCGTGGCCGGACCGACACTCGCCGCCGGCGTACTCGCCGTGGCCGAGTGGCCGTGGCTCTTCGCCGTAAACATCCCCATCGGCCTCACGGCCCTCGTGTTGAGCTACCGCTTCCTGCCCCAGAACCCCGTACAGGTCCGCAACCACCGCTTCGACTGGCGCGACGCCGTGATGAACGCCCTTACGTTCGGACTGCTCATGGCCTCCATCGAGGGTTTCTCCCACGGCGTGGACCCGCGCCTGCTGGCCGCAGGCATTGCGGCACTGCTCCTGATCGGCTACTTCTTCATCCGCCGCCAGCTGCACGAGGAGTATCCCATCCTGCCGTTCGACCTGCTGCGCATCCCGATCTTCTCGGTCTCGGTGGCCACGTCGATCTGCTCGTTTCTCGGACAGATGCTCGCCCTGGTGGCCCTGCCCTTCTACCTGCAGCACGCCTGCGGCTACGACGACGTGAGCACCGGGCTGCTGCTCACGGCCTGGCCTGCCGTCATCATGATCGTCGCCCCCGTGGCCGGCATCCTCGTCGAACACATCCACGCCGGGCTGCTCGGCGGCGTGGGGCTGCTGGCCATGACCGCAGGGCTCTTCCTGCTGGCCTTCCTGCCCGAACACCCCACGGATTTCGAAATCATCTGGCGGCTCGTGCTCTGCGGCGCCGGCTTCGGACTCTTCCAGTCGCCCAACAACAGCATCCTCATCGCCTCGGCACCCCCCGAACGCAGCGGATCGGCCAGCGGCATGCTCGCCACGGCCCGCCTCGTGGGACAGACCACCGGTGCCGCGCTGATGGCCCTGCTCTTCCACGTCGTACCCCGCAACAGCACCCACACGGCCCTCATGCTCGCCGGATGCTTCGCACTCACGGGCGCCGTCATCAGCTTTTCGCGCCTCTCGCTCCCGCTGCCCGAAGGACTCGGACGCCACAAACACCACGCCTGAACCATGCTCCGCACCCTCTCCTGCACCCTGCTCTGCCTTTTCCTCGCCGCAACCGCCCCGGCCGGAACCCGTCCGGAGAATCCGCCGCGGACAGAGCGGTCCGCCGCAGGCCCCGACGGCATGCTGCCCGCCATGGAGTTGCCGCGGACCGACAGCATACCGCTTGAGGCCGGGACCCTCGGCTGCGACCGTACGGCAGACTCGCTGCCCTTCCTGCGCCCCCGCTACCTGCGTCCGGGCGACACGATCGCCGTCGTCTCCCCGGCAGGCCGCATGGCCCGCAAATGCGACACGGCGAAGATCCGCCGGCGGCTCGAATCGTGGGGCCTGCATGTGAAGTTCGGGGAGCACTACGCCGACCGCACGCGCCCCTACTTCGCCGGAAGCGACGCCGAGCGCGCCGCCGACCTGCAACGGGCGATCGACGATCGTTCGGTCCGGGCGATCCTCGCCTTCCGCGGCGGTTACGGCTCGGTGCGGCTGCTCCCGCTGCTCGACCTCACGCCGCTGCGCGAGGACCCGAAGTGGATCGCGGGCTTCAGCGACATCACCACGCTGCACCTCGCGCTGCGGCGCCTCGGCGTCGAGAGCATCCACGGGCAGATGCCCGCCGCCTTCCGCTTCGGCGACGACGCGGAGGAGGAGGCCCCCTCGTCCGAATCGCTCCGGCAGGCGCTCTTCGGCGAACTGGAGCGCATCGACCTGCCGCCCCATCCGTACAACATCCCCGGCGAAGCATCGGGACGCCTTGCGGGCGGCAATCTGGCCGTCATCTGCGCCGCCGCAGGAACCCCCGAGGAGCTTCGGACCGACACCCCGACGGTGCTTTTCATCGAGGAGGTCGGCGAATTTCTCTTCCGCATCGACCGCATGATGCAGAGCCTCGAACGCAGCGGCAGGCTCCGCACGCTGCGGGCCGTCGTCGTGGGCCACTTCACCGACATGATGGGCGGCGAACGCTTCGGCGTGGAGGATCCCTGCGAGGTGCTGGACGCCTACCTGCGCCCGCTGGGCATTCCGGTGATCTACGGCTTCCCGGCCGGGCACGAAGACCCCAATCTGTCCCTCTACCTCGGCCGTGAGGTTACGGTAAGCGTCGGCACGCAGGGCGCCTCGCTGCTCTTCCGATAGGTCCGGCGGAGGCGCGGAGGAAGCGCGTCAAGGGACCGGCAGCCGCCCGACAAAGCTCCCGGCAAGGACCCGGCGGCGGCATGGCCGGGTTCGGGAGGGTGAAAAATCACACGCCGCGGGTACGGATTCCGGGATTTTTCCCTATTTTTGTGGAAAACCGCAACGTTATGTTCTCTGCAAAAACCTATACCGCGCGCCGCCGCGAGCTGCGCACGAAGATCGGGCAGGGCATCATTCTGCTCCCCGGAAACGGGCTCGCCCCGAACAACTATCCCAACAACGCCTACTACTTCCGCCAGGACTCGTCGTTCCTCTACTACTTCGGACTGAACGTCCCGGCGCTCGTCGGCGTGATCGACGCCGACACGGGCGAGGAGGCCCTCTACGGCGACGACTTCACCGTCGAGGACATCATCTGGACGGGCCCCCAGCCCACGCTGCAGGAGATGGGCGCCGGGGTGGGCGTTGCCGCGACCTTCCCGATGGCCGCCCTTGAGGCGCGCCTGCGCAAGGCCATCGCCCTGGGACGCCGCATCCACTACCTGCCCCCTTACCGCGGGGAGACCAAGCTCCAGCTCTCGGCTCTGCTGGGCATCAAGTCCGCCCTGCTGCACGACTACAAGTCGGTGGAGCTGATGTTCGCCGTGGCCGAGATGCGCGAGAAGAAGAGCGCCGAGGAGATCGAGGAGATGGAACGCGCCTTCGAGATCGGCTACCGCATGCACACGCTGGCCATGCGCATGTGCCGCCCGGGTGTCGTCGAGCGCGAGATCGCCGGCGCCATCGAGGGTGTGGCCAAGTCCTGCGGTTCGGGGCTTTCGTTCCCCTCGATCGTCTCGCAGCACGGCGAGACGCTCCACAACCTGCACTGCGACGGCGTGCTCGAGGAGGGCCGTCTGCTGCTCTGCGACGCCGGCGCCGAGACGGTGAACAACTACTGCTCGGACCACACGCGCACCTACCCCGTCAGCGGACGCTTCACGCAGAAGCAGAAGGATATCTACAACATCGTGCTCGCGGCCCACGACCATGTGGCCCGCATCGTCAAGCCCCACATGATGTACACCGAAATCCACAACGCCGCCTACCTCACGCTGGCCGAAGGGCTCGTCGCCCTCGGGCTGCTGCACGGCACGGCGGCCGACGCCGTGGCCTCGGGAGCCATGACGATGCTCATGCCCCACGGACTGGGACACGGCCTGGGCATGGACGTACACGACTGCGAGGCGATGGGCGAACGGTCGTTCGACTTCGCGTCGATCGCCGACCGCGCGGCCCGCTCGGCAACCTGCATCTACCGCTCGGCCTGGCGCATCGAACCCGGCACGGTGATGACCGACGAGCCGGGCCTCTACTTCATCCCGGCGCTTATCGACAAGTGCCGCGCCGAGGGACTCTACAAGGGCATCGTCGATTACGACGCGCTGGATGCCTACCGCGACTTCGGCGGCATCCGCATCGAGGACGACATCCTCGTAACGGAGACCGGCAGCCGGATGCTCGGCAACAAGCGCATCCCCTGCACGGTCGAGGAGCTCGAGGCCGTCGTCGGCAAATAGCGCGGCGGACATACCGCCATGACAAGGGCGCCCGGAGCGATCGGCTCCGGGCGTTCGTCGTTTTTCCGGAGGCCGCCCGCCGCGGGGCCGCTCCGAAATTTCAGGTTCCGGCCGCGAGAGATAGCCCCGAAACAGGGGAAAGTTTCGCCCCGAAAGGCAAAAAAAGCGCCCCGGGACTTGTTTCTCCCGATTTTTTCGTATATTTATAGTCGGCTAAACGAAAATCAACCTTAAAACCATAGTCGAATATGAAAAACTATTCAGCAAAAGAGATCAAGAACATCGTACTCATCGGCGCGCCCGGCACGGGAAAAACTACCCTTGCCGAAGCGATGGCCTATGAGGGTAAGGTCATCGACCGCAGGGGTAGTATCGAGACGAACAACACGCTCTCGGACAACACGGACATCGAGCACGAATACAAGCGCTCGATCTACTCCACGATCCTCTTCACGGAATTCATGGACCGCAAGCTGAACATCATCGACTGCCCGGGATCGGACGACTTCTGCGGCAACCTCTTCTCGGCCTTCAAGGTCGGCGACGTCGGCGTCTTCCTCTTCAACGCCCAGAACGGCTGGGAGGTCGGCAGCGAGATCCAGGCCCGCTACGCCCGCCTGCTCAAGAAACCCGTCATCGGCGTCATCAACCAGCTCGATGCCGACAAGGCCAATTTCGAGGCCGCCTTCGAGTCGATCCGCGCCGCCTCGCGCGTGAAGCCCGTGCTGGTGCAGTACCCCGTAAACCAGGGGACGGGATTCGATGCCTTCATCGACGTGCTGATGATGAAGATGTACCGCTTCAAGGACCACGACGGACACCGCGAGGAGCTCGAAATCCCCGCCGAGGAGATGGAGCGCGCCCAGGAGTTCAACAAGGAGCTCGTCGAGATGGCCGCCGAGCACGACGAGGCCCTCATGGAGCTCTACTTCGACAAGGGAACCCTCACGCAGGACGACATCCGCGCCGGACTGAAGATCGGCGTCTCGAAACGCGAGGTGATGCCCGTCTTCTGCACCAGCGGCAAGTACGATATCGGCACCAAGCGCCTCATGGAGTTCATCATCAACGTGGCGCCCGGACCGCTCAAGGCCCCGGCCTTCCTCTCGACCGAGGGTGAGGAGCTCACGGCCGACGAGACGGCTCCCGCCGTGGCCTTCGTCTTCAAGAGCCAGATCGAGCAGCATATCGGCGAGATCACCTACTTCCGCGTCATCCGCGGCAAGATCACCGAGGGCACCGAGCTGGTGAACACCCGCACGGGCAACAAGGAGAAGCTCTCGCAGCTCTTCGCCGTGGCGGGCAAGAACCGCATCAAGGTTACGGAGCTCTCGGCCGGCGACATCGGATGCACCGTCAAGCTCAAGGGCACGCGCACGAACGACACGCTCGCGGCCCCCGCAGCGCCCGTTACGGTCGAGCCGATCGTCTTCCCCGAGCCGCGCTACCGCGCCGCCATCAAGTGCAAGGAGCAGAGCGACGAGGAGAAGCTGGGCAAGATCCTCAACGACGCGAAGTTCGAAGACCCGACGATTCTGGTCGAGTACTCCAAGGAGCTCAAGCAGACGATCATCCAGGGCCAGGGCGAACACCACCTGAACATCCTCCGCTCGCGCATCGAGAAGGAGAACAAGCTCTCCTACGAATACATCGCCCCGAAGATCCCCTACCGCGAGACCATCACGAAGGTCGCCCAGGCCGACTACCGCCACAAGAAGCAGTCGGGCGGCGCCGGACAGTTCGGCGAGGTGCACATGATCATCGAACCCTACTACGAAGGCATCGCCGAGCCGAAGAACTACAAGGTTCCCGGCAAGGGCGACATGGTCGTGAACATCAAGTCGAAGGAGGAGTACGACCTGGCGTGGGGCGGCAAGCTGCAGTTCTACTCGGCGATCGTCGGCGGCGCCATCGACGCACGCTTCATGCCGGCGATCCTGAAGGGCATCATGGAGAAGATGGACGAGGGCCCGCTGACGGGATCCTACGCCCGCGACATCCGCGTCGTGGTCTACGACGGCAAGATGCACCCGGTGGATTCGAACGAAATCTCGTTCAAGCTCGCCGCACGCAACGCCTTCAAGGAGGCCTTCCGCAACGCCGGACCCAAGATCATGGAGCCGATCTACAACGTCGAGGTCCTCGTGCCCTCGGAGTACATGGGCGCCGTGATGAGCGACCTGCAGAACCGCCGCGCGATGATCGCCGGCATGGAGTCCGACAAGGGCTTCGACCGCCTGAACGCCCTCGTGCCGCTGGCCGAACTCTACCGCTATTCGACGACCCTCTCGTCGCTCACCTCCGGATCGGCCACCTACACGATGAAGTTCTCCTCCTACGAGCAGGTGCCCGCCGACGTGCAGGAGAAGCTGCTCAAGGCCTACACCGACACCGACGAGGAGTAATCCTCCGGGAAATACGCTGCACGGGCGCCGCTGCGGGAAATACCCCGCGGCGGCGCCGTTTTTCCGCCGCCGCCGGACGCGCGTAAACGTTAAATTAACGTTAATATTGTACGACGAACCGATTTCATTGTTTTTTTCTCCGTAATTTTGTTCAGAATTTGCACTGAACCAAAGCATGAGCGAAATCTACACCGTCATCGTCGGCATTCTGGGCATTCTGGCCGTGTCGGGACTCTTCGTCGGCGTTACGAACGACGCCGTAAACTTCCTCAACTCGGCCATCGGTTCCAAAGCCGCCTCGATGCGCGTCATCCTCACCGTGGCCTCCGTGGGTATCCTCATCGGCGTAATCACTTCGTCCGGCATGATGGAGGTCGCACGCAGCGGCATGTTCGACCCCGGGCTCTTCACCTTCCACGAAGTGATGATGCTCTACCTCGGCGTCATGTTCGCCAACATCATCCTCCTGGACCTCTACAACTCCTGGGGACTCCCCACCTCGACCACCGTGTCGCTGATCTTCTGCCTGCTCGGATCGGCCATCGCCGTGTCGATCTACAAGATCGCCGGAGACCCCGCACAGAGCGTCGCCTCGCTCGGACAGTACATCAACACCTCGCGGGCCATGGGTATCGTCTCGGCGATCCTCCTCTCGGTGGTCATCGCCTTCACCTGCGGCACGGTCGTCATGTATATTTCGCGCGTGATCTTCTCGTTCCGCTATACGGTGCTCTTCAACCGCTACGGCGCCCTCTGGTGCGGCGCCTCGCTCACGGCGATCATCTACTTCGCCGTCTTCAAGGGGCTCAAGTCGGTCCTCGCCGGACACGCCTTCATCCGTTTCGTGGACGAGAACCTGCTCGCCGCACTGGCCGTCTGCTGGGGAGTCTGCTCGCTGCTGCTCTACATCATCCAGCGCTTCCGGATCAACATCCTGCGCATCACGATCCTCTCGGGAACCTTCGCCCTGGCCCTCGCCTTCGCCGGCAACGACCTGGTGAACTTCATCGGCGTGCCCGTCGCCGGCTTCGACGCCTTCTCGATCGCCCGCCACTCGGGCGACGCCTCGATGCTCATGGGCGCCCTGAACGAAAATGTCCCGGCCAACTTCCTCGTGCTGCTCGCCGCCGGCGCCATCATGATCCTCACGCTCTGGACCTCCAAGAAGTCGATGCACGTCTCGGCCACCGAGCTCTCGCTCTCGACGCAGAGCGACGAGGATTCCGAACAGCAGTACGGCTCGTCGCTCTTCTCGCGCACGATCGTCCGCGCGGCGCTCAACATCAACACCGGTATCGAACGCATGATCCCCGAGCGGGTGCGCACGGCCATCTCGCGCCGCTTCGAATACGAGGATATCGAACACAGCGGTGCCCCCTACGACATGATCCGCGCCACGGTGAACCTCACCACCTCGGCGCTGCTCATCGCCCTGGCCACATCGCTCAAGCTCCCCCTCTCGACCACCTACGTCAGCTTCATGGTCGCCATGGGTTCGTCGCTCGCCGACCGCGCCTGGGGCCGCGAGAGCGCCGTATACCGCATCTCGGGTGTCATGACCGTCGTCGCCGGATGGTTCGTTACGGCGCTCGGCGGATTCCTCATCGCCTTCGTCGTGGGTCTCGCGCTCATCTACGGCGGCATCCCGGCCTTCGTCATCGTTACGCTGCTCTGCGGATACATGCTCATCCACAGCAACTTCTCCAAGAAGGGCAAGGCCCAGACCGAGTCACGCCACCGCGCCGAGAGCAACGAGGACATCATCGCCGACCTGCGCGACGAGGTCTGCAGCACGATGGAGAGCGCCACGCGCATCTACGACCGCACGCTCATCGCCGTCTTCAAGGAGAACCGCAAGGTGCTGCGCGACATGGTCAAGGAGTCGAACGACCTCTTCTACCAGTCGCGCGAACGCAAATACTCCCTCATGCCGACACTCCGCAGGCTGCAGGGCAGCGACGTCAATACGGCCCACTACTATGTGCAGGTCGTGGACTACCTCAACGAGATGACCAAGGCGCTGATGCACATCACCCGCCCGGCCTTCGAGCATATCGACAACAACCACGAGGGTCTCTCGATGGAGCAGACGCGCGACCTGATGTCGATCAACGACGACGTGGAGACCATCTACCGGCGCATCAACCAGATGCTCCGCGAGGGGGACTTCTCCGAGATCGAGGAGGTGCTCTCGCTCCGCGACCAGCTCTTCGAGTCGATCGCCGAGGCGATCAAGTCGGAGCTCACGCGCATCAACGCCTCGCGGTCGAACACCAAGGCCTCGATGCTCTACCTGACGATCCTCAACGAGACGAAGAACATGGTGCTCCAGTCGCGCAACCTGCTCAAGTCGCAGCAGTACTTCCTCAAGCACCGCAACGAACCGCGCGTGTGGATCAAGCAGTAGGGCGCGGGCAGATACGGAAAATCACGCTTTCATGGACATAGCCAAAGCCAAACGCAAGGAGAACATCGCCGAGTATATCCTCTACCTGTGGCAGCTGGAGGATCTGCTGCGGGCGCTGCAGTTCAGCCCCGAGGCGATCTACTCGACGCTCATCGCCCCGCGCAAGGATATCGCCGAGGAGCAGAAATCCGTGTTCCTGCTATGGTACATGGACCTGGCCAACCTGCTGCGGCAGGAGGGCAAGGAGGAGAAGGGCCACCTGGAACATACGCTCCACCTGATCCGCGACCTGCACGACCTGCACCTGCAGCTCATGAAGCTGCCCGTGGGCGAGCACTACCGTGCCACCTGCGCCCGTCTGGAACCCGAGCTGCCGCGCCTGCGCGCCGTGCTGGGCAACCCCGGAATCAACGACACGGAGCTCTGCTTCCGCGCCCTCTACGCCGCCATGCTCTACCGCATCAAGGGCGAGGGCGGCAAGTCGGCCGTCAGCGACACGATCGAATTCATCTCGCCGGTCATCGCCGAACTGGCCGACCTCTACCGCAAGGTCGAGAACGGCGAGATCGACCTCTTCCAGCACGAAAAAGAGTAACAGACAATCAGACAGGGGGCGGAATCCGATGATCGGATTCCGCCCCCTGTCATATCATATCGGCCGGCCGCTCCCGCCGGCCTCACACCTCCGCCCCCTCCGGCCACAGTGTTACTCGATATCCAGCCCCATGATGTAGTCGTTCATGTAGAAGCCCCCGCCGATCGGGAAATCCCCCTCGCGCAGGCGGCGCATGCCCATCCGCTCGTAGAAGTGCAGCGCCGGGTTGTGGCGGTTCACGTTGAGCTCCATCAGGCTGCGTCCCGGATGCTCCGCGCGGACATGCGCGACCGCCTGCCGGAAGAGACGGGCACCGATGCCCAAACCCTGACAATCGGGCAGTACATAAATCTTTTGCAGGTGGAAGAGCGCCTCGCCCTGCCGCTCGACCGAGACGTAACCGCACGGTATGCCGCCGGCAAAGGCCATGAACCAGACATGCCCCCCGCGGAATTGTGCGCGGAGGCTCTCCTCGGAGTACATCCACTCCATCATGTAGTCGAGCTGTGCGGGGGTGAGCAGCTCGCAGTAGGTCGCCGGGAAGGCCACGGCGGCCACGGCGCGAATCTGCCCGACGGCCTCCTCCGAGACGCGGCGCACCTCGACGCCCTGCGCCGCATGCCACGCCGTGCGTGTCAGCGAAAGGATCTCCCCGAAGCGTTCGCGCCCGTCGGCATCGCGGTCCAGCACCACGCCGTCGCGCACCGGACGGAAACCGCACTTCTCCATCACGCGGCGCGAGGCGGTATTTTCGCGGAAACGACCGCCCCACAGCGTATCCCGCCCGAGCGTGAGAAAGGCGCGGCGCACAAGCGCCCCGAGGGCTTCGGTCATCAGCCCCTGTCCCCACCAGGGCACGCCGAGCCAATAGCCCACCTCGGCATCCGACGCTCCGATCGGAAAGTGGCTGTGCGCGGCATCCAGCAGCCCCACGCACCCGACCGGACGGCCGTCGGCCCGCAGCACGACGGCATAGGTCTCCGGAGCGGCGAAGACCGTACGGATCACCTCGAGGCTTTCGGCCTCGCTGCGGTGCGGCGGCCAGCCGGCCGCCGCACCGACCTTCGGATCCGAAGCCAGAGCATAGAGCGCCGGGGCATCCTCCACACGCCAGGAACGCAGCAACAGCCGCGTTGTGGACAATTCTTCCGTCTTCATGTATGAAAAGGGGGAAAAGAAAAAAGGCCGGCACCCGGCCGACCCAATCTCTTCTCCGCAAAAAAGGATTAAGCGTATTTGAACGTGGACTCGTCCGATACGGTCAGCTTTTTGCGGCCCTTCGCACGACGGGCGGCCAGCACCTTGCGACCGTTTGCCGTAGCCATACGAGCGCGGAAACCGTGCTTGTTGATACGCTTGCGACGCGAAGGCTGGTAAGTTCTCTTCATTGCCATAGCTGTATAATTTATGTTGTTTCAGACTTTTTTACGGATTGCAAAAGTACAACAAAAAAGTGATCCGCAAAAATTTTTCGAGAAAATATTTCAAATTCCCCGCGAAAAGGGGGAAATCTTTTTAACTTTGTAAAGCATGCGACCCCCTCGGACGGGGCCCGAAAACAGACCGCACCATGGCAGTATTCAAAGTCGAAGGAGGTTACCGCCTCCACGGATCCATCACCCCGCAGGGGGCCAAGAACGAAGCGTTGCAGATCCTCTGCGCCACGCTGCTCACCTCCGAGCGGGTTACCATCCGCAACATCCCCCAGATTCTCGACGTCATGCAGCTCATCGAACTGCTCGGCGCCATGGGCGTGGAGGTCGAGCGCCTCGCGGAGGATACCTATTCGTTCCGCGCCCGCGAGATCGACTTCGACTACCTGCGAACGGACGACTACCGCCGCCGCTGCGCGCGCCTGCGCGGCTCGGTGATGCTCATCGGCCCGATGCTCGCCCGCTTCGGCGTGGGATACATCCCCAAACCGGGCGGCGACAAGATCGGACGCCGGCGCCTCGACACCCACTTCCTCGGCTTCCAGAAGCTCGGCGCGAAGTTCAACTTCGACGTCGCCGACGAGTTCTTCATGGTCGAGGGACACGAGTTGCGCGGCACCTACATGCTCCTCGACGAGGCCTCCGTAACGGGTACGGCCAACATCATCATGGCCGCGGTGCTCGCCAAGGGCACGACGACGATCTACAACGCCGCCTGCGAGCCCTACGTCCAGCAGCTCTGCCGCATGCTCAACCGCATGGGCGCCCGTATCTCGGGCATCGCCTCGAACCTGCTCACCATCGAGGGCGTCGAGGCGCTCGGCGGCACCGAGCACACGCTGCTTCCGGACATGATCGAGGTGGGCAGCTTCATCGGCATGGCCGCCATGACCCGTTCGGAGCTGACGATCCGCAACGTCTCGTACGAAAACCTCGGCATCATCCCCGCGCAGTTCGCCCGCATGGGCATCCGCTTCGAGCAGCAGGGCGACGACATCCACATCCCCTGCCAGGAGCACTACAGCATTGAGACATTCCTCGACGGGTCGATCATGACCATCGCCGACGCCCCCTGGCCGGGCCTCACGCCCGACCTGCTGTCGATCTTCCTCGTCGTGGCCACGCAGGCCAAGGGTGCCGTGCTGATCCACCAGAAGATGTTCGAAAGCCGCCTCTTCTTCGTCGATAAGCTCATCGACATGGGCGCGCAGATCATCCTCTGCGACCCCCACCGCGCCACGGTCATCGGACACGACCACCGGCTGCAGCTGCGCGCCACGCGCATGACCTCGCCCGACATCCGTGCTGGCGTGGCGCTGCTCATCGCCGCCATGTCGGCCGAAGGGGTCTCGACGATCCAGAACATCGACCAGATCGACCGCGGATACAAGAACATCGACGGCCGTCTGAATGCCCTCGGCGCCCGTATCGAGCGCCTCGACGAGTGTCTCTGACCCTGCCGGAGCCGCGAGACGGGAAGCCGAAACGCCTGCCGGAGCGTCTCCGGGATATAAACCGATTTTTTGACAACGTAAAAATATGTTTTTGGAAAATGCCAGCCGCAAGGGCTGGATCGAAGTGGTCTGCGGCTCGATGTTCTCGGGCAAGACCGAAGAGCTTATCCGCCGCCTCAAGCGGGCGCAGTTCGCCCACCAGAAGGTCGAAATCTTCAAACCGCGCATCGACGTGCGCTACTCCGAGGAGGAGGTCGTCTCGCACGATGCCAACGCCATACGCTCCACGCCGGTCGAATCGCCGCAGAACATCCTGCTGATGACCGCCGACGTCGATGTCGTCGGCATCGACGAGGCGCAGTTCTTCGACGAAAGCATCGTGGACGTCTGCCGGCAGCTGGCCGACAGCGGCGTGCGCGTGATCGTCGCGGGCCTCGACATGGACTACACCGGCAAGCCCTTCGGGCCGATGCCGGCGCTGATGGCTACGGCCGAGTACGTTACGAAGGTCCACGCCATCTGCGTGCGCTGCGGCAACCTCGCCCACCACTCCCACCGTCTGACCGACGACGAGAAACAGGTAATGCTCGGCGCCCAGGACAGCTACGAACCGATCTGCCGCCACTGCTTCCGCGAACTCGTGCGCAACCGCAAGCCGGAGCCGGAGCAATAGCCGCCGCCTCACGAAAAAAAATCCCGGGACCTGTTTCAGATCCCGGGATTTTCATGTCGCAGCGAAGAGGTGGGCGGCCGGAAACAGGACCCCTGCCGGAGGGTTGCCCGCCGCTGCACCCCCGCCCCGCCCGCAAAAGAGGCTACGCCTCCGTGCGGCGGGCCTTCAGCGCCTCGATGAAGCCCGGCCAGAGCACCCAGAGGTTCTCGGTCTGCAGCCACAGCTCGCGGGCCTGGGCCTCCGGCGTGGGGTGTTCGCTCTCGATATCGCGCAGGTAGGCTTCGTCGGCCGGATGCTCCGCCGCGGTGAACTCCGCGAAGTAGGGGGCAAAGTGGCTCCGGAAACGCTTGAGCTCCCCCTCGGGGAGGTGCCCGTCGCGCCGGAAGGCCGACCAGAGCAGCAGCACCTCGCGGCTGGCGTACTTGTCCGAGACGTCGTTGATCACCTCGTCGAAGAGCTCCTGCTCGTCCATGGCCAGGTAGTCGAAAGCCAGCAGCTCGCTCCCTTCGAGATGGTCCTCGGGGTCGAGTTCGAGCAGCATCTCGAGCAGCGCCGCCGACATCTCGAAGTCGTTGATCAGGAAGTGGTCGATGGCCGAGGCGCGGATCAGCTCCAGCGCCGCCCGCGAATTGCGGTGCGTCCACTCGAGGTTGATCTCCTCATCCTCGGGGATCAGTTCGGCAAGGCGCTGAAAGGCCCGGAAACGTTCGTTGCAGGCCCCCTCGACATCCCCCGCCTCCTGCATTTTCCGCGTGCGCCGCAGCACGTCGGCGAAATCATAGGGTCCTTCGCCCACGACCTCGAAGGTCTGGTCGGGCGTAGGGTTAAGCGTGGCTTTGCGCATCATCGCGTCGCATTTTGAAGATCATGGCTACAAGGATCAGCAGCGTCGTCGCACCACCCAGTGCGTAGGCCGCCGTGCGGTTCTCCATGTCGAACATGAGCGGCGAGACGAAGACATAGCTTGCGCAGACGTAAGTCATGACAAGCGCCGGAATCAGCCCGACCAGCAGGCCGCGGCCCCGGCCGTGGAGGTAGGCCACGATCATCCAGAGCGTAACGGCGGCCAGCGTCTGGTTCATCCAGGCGAAATAGCTCCACATGGCCTGGAACGGCAGGGCGAAGATAATCAGCAGGCCGATGGCGAACAGCGGGATGCTGACATAGATGCGCTTGCGCAGCGACCGCTGCTCCAGCCGCATGAAATCCGCCACGATCAGACGGGCCGAACGGAAGGCCGTGTCGCCCGAGGTGATTGCGCAGGCCACCACGCCGAAGATCACGAAGCCGGCCAGAACGGGACCCAGCGTTTCGGTCGCGATGACGTCGATCATCACGCCCGCCTGTCCCTTATATTGGGCAATCGCGTCGTTCAGCCCCTCGACACCACCCCAGAAGGCCATGCCGATCGCCGCCCAGATCAGCGCGATGATCGACTCGGAGATCATCGCCCCGTAGAAGACCGAACGGCTCTCGCGCTCGTTGCGCATGCAGCGGGCCATAAGCGGCGACTGCGTGGCATGGAAGCCCGAGATCGCCCCGCAGGCAATAGTCGTAAAGAGCATCGGGACGATCGGGAACTCCTCGGCGTTGTCGATGCAGTTCCGCAGCGAGGTAAACTCCGGGATGACGTATTTGCCGCTGAAAAGCAGGACGAAGAGGATACCCAGGGCCATGAACAGCAGCGCAAAGCCGAAGACGGGATAGATCCGTCCGATGATCTTGTCCACGGGGAGCAGCGTCGCGGCGATATAATAGATCAGTATGATGCCAAGGATGATGAGCAGCAGCCACGAGAAATCCCCGAAGGCGATGACATCGAGCGACGGGGCATCGATGCGGTAGGCGATCAGCGACGCGGGCTGCGAGAGGAAGACGGCGCCCACGAGGACCATGAGCCCGGCCGAAAAGATTCGCATGCCGATCTTCACCCCGTTGCCGAGGTAGCTGCCGGCGATCTCGGGGAGGCTCGCGCCGTCCTGCCGCAGCGAGATGACGCCGGCGATGAAATCGTGCATCGCACCCATGAAGATACCGCCCAGGGTGATCCACAGGAAGGCCACGGGTCCGTAGGCCGCACCGAGCACGGCACCGAAGATGGGCCCCAGACCTGCGATGTTGAGCAGCTGGATCAGGAAAATCCGCCAGCGCGGCAGCGGTACATAGTCCACGCCGTCGTAAAGCCGGCTGCAGGGAGTCTGAGCTGCAGGATCAATCCCCACAAGCCGCTCCAGATAACGTCCATAGGTGAAGTAGGCCGCGATAAGCAAGGCCAGACAAGTCAGAAAAGTGATCATTCCTGGGTTTAGGGTTAGATTTTGCGCGAAGATAACAAGAAAAAGTGAGATTTTTTCGAAAAGTGTTGCGCGGGAAATTTTTTTTTCAGATATTTGCAGTCCCGAAAGGGAAGGAATCAGTGCTCCGAACGAGAGGGGGGGGGCAGGCAACCGCCCGCAACACCCGAAGCGCAGAGGAGCAGCGAAGATTCCCGCAGGCCGAAATAGCTCAGCGGTAGAGCACTTCACTCGTAATGAAGGGGTCCCGAGTTCAAATCTCGGTTTCGGCTCGAAAAGAGGTCGCAGACGATGCGGCCTCTTTTTTTTGTGCGATCCGGGAAGGCCGACGGCTCTTATGAACACACCGATTGGTATTCCGCCGATCCGGATACCGGCATCACAACATTAGGAGATCTCGCTTTTTTGTGCTATCTTGCGGCAAATCTTGCAGACATGACCGAAAACATGCAATTCATCCCCCTCACGTCGCCTGCCGACCGGGATTGGGCGGCCGCATGGGAGCTCTACCTCCAGGCCTTTCCCCCGAAGGAGCGGCGCACGGAAGCGGATCACCTCCGGGCCCTCGCCGATCCGCGCTTCCATGCCGACGCCATCCGCCGCAGCGACCGGTTCGTCGGAATCCTCTATTGGTGGCAGGGCCCCGCGTTCCGCTATGTGGAGTACCTGGCTATCCGGCCCGACCTGCGGGGGCAGCAGCTGGGTTCGGCCATCTTCGGAGCCTTCTGCCGCGGGGAGCGCGTCATCCTCGAGATCGACCCGCCCGAAGACGAGATCTCGGTGCGGCGCCTCGGCTTCTACCGCCGCCTGGGCTTCCACGACTGCCCGCTGGAGTATGTCCACCCCTCGTACAGCCGCCCCTTCGAGCCGCACCGCCTCGTGCTGATGGGATACCCCACACCGCTCGACGTCCGGGAAGCACGCACCCTGGCCGATTTCGTACGGGAGGAGGTTCTGCGCTATACCGAACACGAACAACCGGCACTTCCGCGGATTCCGTAACCCACACAGACAGGGCGGGGAGCCCCTTCCATAAGGAGCTCCCCGCCCTGTGCCGTACCGTGCCGCATCAGAAGAGGCCCACCACCCCTTTCGTTACGAAGTAACCGCCCACAACCAGCCACACATAGAGCACGCCGGCCAGCAGGAAGGGCCGGGCCCCGGCCTGACGGAACTTGTCGAGGCTCGTCTCGGTGCCGAGGGCCGTCATGGCCATCGTCAGCAGAAAGGTGTCGAGGTACTCGATGGCACCGTTGAGCGGGATCTCGCGCACGCTCTCCACGCCGAGCAGGTACTGCAGCAGCGAATTGAGGCAGATCACCCCGAGGAACCCGAAGGCGAACCACGGAATCGTGATGCGGCTCTTCTCACCTGCGGCGGCCGTCTCCGTCCGGCGGCGGCGCGCCAGCAGCAGGCTCATGACCACCAGCACCGGGGCGAGCATCATCACGCGGATCATCTTCGTGATGGTCGCCGTGGCGGCGATGCCCAGCCCGTCGGTCGGGTCCATGGCGTTGCCCGCGCCGGCCACATGGGCCACCTCATGGAGCGTGCTGCCCGTATAGACGGCCACCTCCGTCGAACTCATGCCGTCCAAGACCCCCGTGCGGTACATCACCGAATAGAGGAACATCGAGATCGTACCGAAAATCACCACCGTCGAGACGGCGATCGCCGTCTTGTAACCCTCGCAGCGCACGACCGGCTCGGCACCCAGTACGGCCGCCGCACCGCAGATCGCACTGCCCGTCGAGGTCATCAGCGCCGTGTCGCGGTCGATCTTCAGCAGCCGCCCCACGGCAACGCCCCCGAGAATCGTCCCTGCGACAACGATCAGATCGACCGTTACGGCCGGGAGTCCCACGGCGGCCACCTGCGCCAGCGTCAGGCGGAATCCGTAGAGGATGATGCCCCAGCGCAGCACCTGCTTCGCGCAGAAGCGGATGCCCGGGACCCACGTCTCGGGCAGGCGGTTGCGCAGGCTGTTGGCATAGAGCATGCCCAGCACGATGCCGATGATCAGCGGGCTGAGCGAAAGACGTTTCATCAGGGGAAAGCCGGCGATGTAAAACGCCGCAAACGAGAAGAGCGCAATGAGCAGGATACCGTGCAGCGTATTGGCTCTGTTACCTTTTTCGAGCATATTCCGTGTTTGAGGGAGGAGGGCCTCCGGGTGAATTTCCGTTTTTTCGGGGGGGGGCAAAATTCGGGTCTTTTCGGCAAAACGGCAACAAAGGCAGGTTATGGGGGATAACGGCAGGTTATACCCGGGCGAAAAAGAGACGGAAGCGCACGGAAGGATGCGGCGGAGGACGGGGACGAGGAAATTTCTGCGAAGAGGGCGGCCGGCACGGTCCCGGGAAAGGGTCAGCGCCCGGCGGGAAAGGTCAGTGCTCGGCGCGGGCGAACTCCTCGAAACGGCGGGCCAGGGGCACGGGTTCGGCGGCCAGGTGCACGAACGAGAAGTCGCGCGTGAGGGTCAGCCCCTCGATGTCGATGATGCGCAGCGTGCCGCGCCGCAGCTCCTCGACGACCGAGATGACCGAAAGGATGGCCATGGCGTCGCTGTGGCGGACAAAGGATTTGATTCCCTCGGTGGTGCCCAGGCGCAGGGCCACGCGCAGCTGCGGAAGGCGGATGCCGACGCCCGCGAGGGCCGCGGCAATCACCTCGAGGGTTCCCGAGCCGCTCTCGCGCAGCACGAGCGGGATGCGGCACAGTTCGGCGGGCGTTACCGACTCGGTGGCGGCCCAGGCGCCGCCCGTGCGGGCCACGAGGACCAGTTCATCGGGGCGAAAAAGCGTGTAGTGGAGGCCTTGGCGGCGGCTGACGCTCTCGACCAGCCCCAGGTCGATCTCCCGGTCGGCAAGGGCCTGCTCGATGCGGCCGCTGTTGCCCGAGAGCATCGAGACGCGCACCCCGGGGAAACGGGTCGTGAAGCGCGCCAGAATCACCGGCAGCAGGTACTGCGCGACGGTCGTGCTGGCCCCGAGGCGCAGCTCGCCCTCGGTCTGGCTCGTGCAGAGGCCCATCTCGTACTCCAGGCGGCGGTAGTCGTCCGAGACGCGCTCGGCGGCGTCGAGCAGCACGCAGCCCGCCTCGGTGAGTTCAAGGCGTCCTCCGCGGCGCACGAACAACGGCACGCGGTAGCGCGCCTCCAGCTCGCCGACGTGGCGGCTGACGGCCGGCTGCGTAATGCCGAGGCGCTCGGCGGTGCGCGTGAAGCTCAACGTACGCGCCGCCGTGATGAATACGGTCAGTCGGAAATCGTCCATCGGAATCAGCCGAGGTGTCCCTCCGCGGCAAACTCCCGCACGGAACGGATGTAGTGGTCGATGGTCTCCTCCATCGTGAGGTAGGACTTGCCGCCCGCGGCGTTCTTGTGTCCTCCGCCGTTGAAGTAGCGGCGTGCGAAGAGATTGACATCCACGTCGCTGCGCGAGCGCAGCGAGATGCGGATGAACTTGCGGTGCGCAAGGAACATGGCCGACATCTTGACCTTGCGGATCGTCAGTGCGTAATTGACGAAGCCCTCGCTGTCGCCCTGCTGGAACTGGAAGCGGCGCATCTCATTCTCCTTGAGCGACATGTAGGCTACCGTGCCGTCCTCGATGAGCTCCATCTTGCGGTTGATCGCATAGCCGAACAGGCGGGCGCGCCCCTCGGTGTAGGCATTGTAGACGTTGTTGTGGATCTCGGGGATCGAGATGCCTTTCTCGACCAGGTCGGCCACGGCGCGGAACAGGTCGGGCGTAAGGTGCGAGAAGGCGAAGTTCCCCGTGTCGGTCATCATGCCGACGTAGAGCAGTTCGGCCATGCGGCGCGTGATGGCCTCCCGGCCGTAGAGCGCCTCGACGAGGCGGTAGACCAGGTAGCAGGTACTCGACGACTCGGGGTGCGAGAAGGCGATGTCGAAACCCTCGTCGGGCTGCAGGTGGTGGTCGATCAGCACGCGGCGCGCCGTGGTGTTCGCGGCGATCGTCTCGCTGAGGATCTCCAGGCGCGAGATGGCGTTGAAGTCGAGGCAGAAGATCACGTCGGCCTGCTCGACGGCCTGCCGGGCACGCCCCTCGGCATCGGTCTTGAAGATCACCACCTCGCCGATGCCGGGCATCCAGTCGAGGAAATAGGGGTATTTGTTCGGCACGACGCACAGCACCTCGTGGCCGAGCGAGCGCAGCACCTCGGCCCAGGCGAGCGACGAACCGACGGCATCCCCGTCGGGATTGGTGTGGGATACGATGACGATCCGCAGCCGGGGCCGGGCGAGCAGCTCCCGCAGCGACACGATATGCTTTTCAGATAGCTCCATGCGCTCCTTCTTTTGGGCAAAGGTACGAAAAAACTCCGCAGATCGCAAACCGCCGCGGAGAATCACCGGCCGGCATCGGTCCGGCGGGTTGCACGGCGGCCGGTCCGATCTGCGGTTTGCGCGGTTTGTCCGGGTTGCGCGGGTTTTTCGGATTGCGCGGCGGCGCGCTCGGCGGCACGCCCGGCAGCCCGGCGGTCGGCGGCGTATTTGCGGCACCAGGAGGCGATGCCGCAGGCATCGCACTTCGGGGCGCGGGCCGTGCAGACGTAGCGGCCGTGGAGGATCAGCCAGTGGTGCGCGATGGGCAGCAGGTGGCTCGGGAAGCCCTTTTCGAGGCGCAGCTCGGTCTGCAGCGGCGTCTTCGAGCGGGTCGTCAGCCCGATGCGCTCCGCCACGCGGAAGACGTGCGTATCGACGGGCATCACCTCGCGCTGCCACAGCACGGCGCCCAGCACGTTGGCCGTCTTGCGGCCCACGCCGGGCAGGCGCTGCAGCTGCTCGAGGTCGGGCGGCACCTCGCCGCCGAACTCCTCGCAGAGCATGCGGGCCATCGAGGCCAGGTGCCGCGCCTTGTTGTTCGGGTAGGAGATGCTCCGGATGTAGGGGAAGATCTCCTCGGCCGAGGCCTGCGCCATCGCCTGCGGCGTCGGGAAGGCGGCGAAGAGCGCCGGGGTGGTCATATTGACCCGCTTGTCGGTGCACTGGGCCGAGAGGACCACGGCCACCAACAGCTGGAAGGGGTTTTCGTAGTGCAGTTCGCTCTCGGCCGCGGGCATGTGCTCCGAGAACCAGGCGATCACGCCTTCGTATCGTTTCTGAGTGGTCATCGTTGCTGTTTTTCGGGATTTCGGCGGAAGAGGATCTTCTTCACGAGCAGCCCCGCCCCCTCGGGACAGAGCATCAGGCGCGGCGTGCGCCGCACGTCACGGAGCCACCGCGCGAGGTATTCGCGCACGGGGCCGTTGTACGAAAGCACCCACAGGGCATCGGAGCTCTGCTTGCGCCGCAGGCGGAAGCGCTGCCGCCCGCCGCCGTAGCGGGCGTCGAACCAGAGGGAGATCTCCATGAGCGAGTCGCAGAAGGCGATGCGCCGGCGGTACTGCGTGTCATGGCTCACGCTCTGCGGCAGCCGCCGGTGCACGGCCGTGAACTCCGGGAGGAAGGCCACGCGGCTGCAGGCGGCGAACCAGAGCCACATCGGCGCATCGTCCGTGAGCCATTCGGGATGCTCCACGGGGCGGATCTCGCGGTAGTAGCGGGCGATCAGTTCGCGGCGCGCCACGGTCGTGCAGTTGCAGATCGTCAGGCGCCGCGCGAGGTGTTCGAAATCGGTGTAGTGGTGCTCCTCGTCCGGCTCGCGGCGTCCCGTGGCCTGGTAGTAGCTCTCGGCCCGCGTATAGCACATGCCGCAGTCGGGATGCGCCTCGAGCCAGGCAACCTGCCGCTGCAGCTTCCGCGGATCGCACCACCAGTCGTCGCCGTCGCAGTAGGCGACGTAGCGGCCGCGGCACGCCTCGAACGTGCGCAGGTAGTTGGCCCGCCAGCCGATGTTCTCCTCACCGCAGACCAGCCGCACCCGATCCGGAAAACGCGCGACGTACTCTTCGCAGATCGCCCGCGTGGAGTCCGTGCTGCAGTCCTCGCCCAGCACCAGCTCGACGTCGAAGTCGGTCTGCTGCGCCAGGACGCTCTCGATCGCCTCCCGCAGGTAGGGCGCGTGGTTGTAGGTGGTCATGCAGACCGAAACAAGCGGTGTTCGCATCATTATCCGAGTTTGGTGAGTTTGGCGAATTTGGCCAGCAACGTCTTCACCCCGGCATTGCCGAATTCGACGACGAGCTTCTGGTCGCCGTCGAGATTCTCGATGCGGCGGATGACGCCCGCACCGAACGTGGCGTGCTCGACCCGCTCGCCGACGGCGTAGCCGCCGGCCGGAGCGGCTCCTGCCGCCGGGGCCGCGGGACGGACGCCGAGACGGCGCATCCCCTCGGTCGAAGGCTGCGGGACGCGCACCGCCTCGGCGGGACGCGCCGCGGATTGCGAAAAGGGCCTCTGCTCCCGCACGCCGCCCGGCGCCGCCGTGCGCGGATAGCGGCGGGCGATGCCCGACTCACCGTCGGCGGGGCGCCCGAAGCGGCTGCCGCCGGCAGCACCGTAACCGCCCGAACGTCCCGCGGAGGCGGCACCGCTGCCGCCCTGCCGCTGCTGCTGGAAGCGGTAGTCGAAGCGGCGGCGCAGCTCCTCAATGGCCGTCGGACCCTCCTCTTCGCCGCCGCGATGCTGCCGCCGCTCCTGCCCGAGGTCCACCTCCGTCTCGACGTAGCGGGGGTCGATCTCGCTCAAGAAGCAGCTCGGACGCGAAAAGGTCATCTCGCCCCAGCGGAAACGCATCTCGGCATAGGAGAGCGTCGCGGCGACTTTCGCCCGCGTGAGGGCGACATAGAACAGACGCCGCTCCTCCTCGATGCCGTCGGCCGACTCCAGGGCCCGCTGCGAGGGGAAGAGGTTCTCCTCCATGCCCACGATATAGACATATTTGTATTCGAGGCCCTTGGCCGAGTGGACGGTCATGAGCGTTACCTTGTCGTTCTCGCCGGGGTGCTCCTGGTCCATGTCGGTCTGCAGCATCATCTGCTGCAGCCACTCCTCGACGGTCGCCTCCTCCTCGGGTTTGCGCTCCCCGCCGCGGATCTCGGCGTCGCAGCGTTCCTTGAACTCCTGCATCATGTTGAGCAACTCCTCGATGTTGTCCAGCGCCGAAGCCGCCTCGGGGGTGTTCTCCGCGCGGTAGGCCGCCAGCAGGCCCGAGCGCGAGGCGATCTCCAGACCGAAGTCGTAAAGGCCCTTGTCGTGGCGCGCGAGCGACAGTGCGCGGATCATCGCCACGAACTCCGAGACCTTGCGCACGATGGCGCGCTGCGTGGCGTCGGCCGCCGGCTCGGCGACCAGCGCATCGACCGCCTCCCACATCGAGACGCCCCGCTCGGCGGCCAGCTGCGCGATGCGCCCCACGGTCGTGTCGCCGATGCCGCGCGCCGGGCAGTTCACGATGCGGCGGAAGGCCTCGTCGTCGCGCGGGTTGATCACCAGCCGGATGTAGGCCAGCAGGTCCTTGATCTCCTTGTGGTCGTAGAACGACGAACCCTTGTAGATGCGGTAGGGAATGCCTCGCCGCCGGAGGTTGTCCTCGAGGACCGCCGACTGGTTGTTCGTGCGGTAGAGGATCACCGCCTCGGACCAGGCGTCGCCCGCCGAGCGCACCTTCTCGCGCAGGTCCGCAACGACCATCTCGGCCTCCTCGCGGTCCGTATAGGCCTTCAGGATGCGGATCTTCTCCCCCTCGGCACCCGCCGAGAAGCAGTGCTTCTGCATGCGGCGCGCGTTGTGCTCGATAACCGAGTTGGCCGCATCGACGATCGTGCGCGTCGAGCGGTAGTTCTGCTCGAGTTTGAAGACCCGCGCCGCGGGATAGTCCTTCTGGAAGGAGAGGATGTTCTCGATCTTCGCCCCGCGGAACGAGTAGATCGACTGCGCGTCGTCGCCCACGACACAGACCCGCGAATGGGTCTGCGAGAGGCGCCGGATGATGACGTACTGCGCGTAGTTCGTGTCCTGGTACTCATCGACCAGAATGTAGCGGAACTGCTCCTGGTAGCGCGCCAGCACGTCGGGGCAGTCGCGCAGCAGGATATTCGTCTGCAGCAGCAGGTCGTCGAAGTCCATGGCGCCGTTGTGCCTGCAGCGCTGGCAGTAGAGGTTGTAGATGTTGCCGAACTCGGGGATCTGCGCCTGCCGGTCCTCGGCCGCATAGGCCCCGTTGGCCAGGTAGGCCCCGGGCGTGATGAGGCAGTTTTTGGCATAGGATATGCGGGAGGCCAGCACGTTGGGCTTGTATCGGTCGTCGGGAAGGCCCTGCTCGCGCAGGATCGTCTTCAGCAGGTTGCGCACGTCCGACGGCTCGTAGATCGTATAGGATTCGGGGTAACCGATCCGGTCGGCATGCGCACGCAGGATGCGCGCGAAGACCGAGTGGAAGGTTCCCATGCGGATGTAGCGGCTGCGGCGGTCGGGAAGCATCTGCGCGATGCGCTCGCGCATCTGCTCGGCGGCCTTGTTCGTGAAGGTGAGCGCGAGGATCCGCGCCGGATCGACCCCGCACTCGATCATGTAGGCGATGCGCGAGGTCAGCACGCGCGTCTTGCCCGAGCCGGCGCCGGCGATGATCAGCGACGGCGACTCGTAGTTTATGACGGCCTCCCGCTGGGCCGGGTTCAGCCCCCGGAGGATTTTCGATTCGTTGGATTCCATGCGGGCAAAGTTAATAAGAATTTGAGGAAGATTTTTCGGCGGAAAATAATAACTTTGCATCCCGGACGTTAAAAAATAAAATAGGTAACAATACAACAAAACATAAACCATGAGCGAAGTCATCAACATCAAGGAACTCAACGAGCGCATCGAACGCGAATCGGTCTTCGTCGATACGCTGCGCACGGAAATGGGCAAGGTCATCGTCGGCCAGAGCCATCTGGTCGATACGCTGCTGATCGGCCTGCTTTCGAACGGGCACATCCTCCTCGAGGGCGTCCCGGGACTGGCCAAGACACTGGCCATCACCACGCTGGCCAAGGCCGTGGACGCCGAGTTCTCGCGTATCCAGTTTACCCCCGACCTGCTGCCTGCCGACCTGATCGGTACGCTGATCTATTCGCAGAAGAGCGAGGACTTCCTCGTCCGCAAGGGCCCAATCTTCGCCAACTTCGTCCTCGCCGACGAGATCAACCGTTCGCCGGCCAAGGTGCAGTCGGCACTGCTCGAAGCGATGCAGGAGCGCCAGGTAACCATCGGCGAGAAGACCTACCCGCTGCCGCAGCCCTTCCTCGTGCTGGCCACGCAGAACCCCCTCGAGCAGGAGGGGACCTACCCGCTGCCCGAGGCACAGGTGGACCGTTTCATGCTCAAGGCCAGGATCTCCTATCCCAACAAGCAGGAGGAGCGCGACATCGTGCGCATGAACCTCGCCGGAGGGGGCATGCCCGCCGTGAACCGCGTCATCTCGCCCGAGGACATCGTCAAGGCCCGCACGGTGGTCGAGGACGTCTATATGGACGAGAAGATCGAGAAGTACATCATCGACATCATCTTCGCCACGCGCGAACCGGCCGAGTACAACCTCCAGAAGTTGCAGAACCTGATCGCCTACGGAGGCTCGCCCCGTGCCTCGATCTCGCTGGCGAAGGCCGCCCGCGCCTACGCCTTCATCCGCCGCCGCGGATACGTCATCCCCGAGGACGTGCGCGCCGTCTGCCACGACGTGCTGCGCCACCGTATCGGACTCACCTACGAGGCCGAGGCCGAGAACATCACCACCGAGGAGATCATCACCGACATTCTGAACAACGTAATCGTGCCCTAACGATGCAGGAGAACGAGAACGATATTCTCAAACGCGTCCGCAAGATCGAGATCAAGACCCGCGGTCTGTCGAACGAGATCTTCGCCGGAAAGTACCATACGGCTTTCCGCGGACGGGGCATGTCGTTTTCCGAGGTGAGGGAGTACCGCGCCGGCGACGACGTGCGCGACATCGACTGGAACGTTACGGCCCGCTCGCGCAAGCCCCACATCAAGGTCTACGAAGAGGAGCGCGAGCTGACGATGATGCTCCTGGTGGACGTCTCCGCCTCGCGCCTGTTCGGCTCGACCGAACGCCTGAAGAAGAACATCATCACCGAAATCGCCGCCGTGCTGGCCTTCTCGGCCGCCGAGAACAACGACAAGGTGGGCTGCATCTTCTTCTCGGACCGCGTCGAGAAGTTCATCCCCCCGAAGAAGGGGCGCAGCCACATCCTGATGATCATCCGCGAGCTGATCGGCTTCCGGCCCCAGTCCGCCGGCACGAAGCTCTCGGAGCCCGTGCGCTTCCTGACCAACGTGAACAAGAAGCGCTGCACGACCTTCATCCTCTCGGACTTCCTCGACACGTCGGACGACCGCGAGGCCCTCGACGACGCGCTGAAGATCGCCGGCAGCAAGCATGACCTGGTGGGCATCCGTGTCGTCGATCCCCGCGAGGCGGAGCTCCCCGACGTGGGCATCGTCGAGCTGCGCGACGCCGAGACGGGCCGCAAGGTCTGGGTCGATACCTCCTCGCGCGCCACGCGCGACTACTACGCCGAGGCGTGGCGGCAGCGCAGCGCCGGCATCGAAGCCACGCTCAAACACAACCGGATCGACACGGCGACCGTCTCCACCGACGGAGACTACGTCGCCGAACTGATGAAACTCTTCAAACAGCGATGAAACGTCTCTTTCTGGCATTGGCCCCGCTCCTGGCGTGGGGCGCCGCCGCAGCGCAGGAGGTCCCGAAGGTCTCGGCGCATGTCGAGCCCGACAGCATCCTGATCGGCGACCGCTTCGACCTGGTCATCGACGTAGAGAAGGACCTCGTGCAGGTCGTGGAGTTCCCCGAATTCGAGGACCGCGAGGGCAAAATCGAAATCGTCGAGAGCCTCCCGGTCGATACGCTCGAACGCGACGGACGCCAGCTGAAACTCCGCAAGCGCTACCGCCTGGCCGCCTTCGACGAGGGGCGCTACAACCTCGGCACGGCCAGCGTGCTCTACGCCGACAAGAACATTATCGACACCCTCACGACGCGCGACTCGCTCTACCTCGAGGTTACGACCTTCCAGATCGACTCCACCTCGCAGTCGATCTACGACCTGAAGGAGCAGCGCACCCTGCCGTTCCGCCTGGCCGAGATCCGCACCTACCTGCTCTGGGGCGCCGTGGCGCTGCTGCTCCTCGCGGCGGGGCTCTATGCCCTCGTGCGGTGGCTCCGCAGCCGCGGCAAGCGGCTCGGCGACCTCTTCAAGCCCGCGCCGCCCCTGCCGCCGCACGTCGCGGCCATCCGGGCCCTCGAGGCGCTCCACAACCAGAAGCTCTGGCAGAACAACCGCCACAAGCAGTATTACTCGGGCCTGACGGATATCCTGCGCACCTACATCGCCGCGCGCTGGGGCATCGGCGCCATGGAGATGACCTCCGATGAGATCATCGCCGCGATGCGCCCCGTGGAGCTGCCCGACAAGGCGCGCATGGACCTCACGGCGATCCTGCGCGACGGCGATCTGGTGAAATTCGCCAAGGCGACGCCCCCGGCCGAGGAGAACGAGGCCGACTACCTGAAGGCCTACTACTTCGTCGAGGAGACGAAACTCGCCGAGGAGAGCACCCCCACGGAGGGCCCCGACACGATGGACAACTAAACCGCAAAGCGATGCAGAAACTACTCTTCATACTCCTTTTCCTCGTTGCCGCCACGGAGGCCGGAGCGCAGCAGCTGCCCGAACGGAGCCTGGTGCGCAAGGGAAACCGGCAGTACAACAAGGGCAACTACGAGGAGGCGATCGGCCGCTACGAGGAGGCGCTCAAGACGGTGCCGGGGCTCTACGAGGCGACCTACAACCTCGGCAACGCCCTCTACAAGGCCGAGCGTTTCGACCGCGCGGAGCAGACCCTCGCACAGGCGGCCGCCGACACGCTGCGCAGCGATGCGGAGCGCGCCGAAGCTTTCTACAACCTCGGCAACGCCCAGTTCAGGCAGAAGAAGTACAAGGAGGCGCTCGAAAGCTACAAGCAGTCGCTGCGGCTGAATCCCGGAGACATGGAGGC
>DWWQ01000064.1 GCA_019119615.1 Candidatus Alistipes stercoravium
ATGAAGAAAAGAAATACAACGATTTGTCTGTTCATGATGTGCTGTGGTTTGGGATTGACTGCCTGTGAGGAGGATCCGCTTGGGCAGAGCCAAATACAGCAGGGAGCGGTAGCGATTTTTGCCCGCATGGATGGTGATCTGCCGACCCGGACATGTGTGGATGTTTCGTCGTCTGACGGGCATACCGGCATTCTGTGGTCGCCCGGTGATTGCATTGGAGTGTATGGTACTGCGAGTACGAAGAATGCACGGTTCGAAGCCACCAACAAGGGTAATGTCCCTGAAGCCAAGTTTGTCGGATCGCTTGCTTCCGGAGAGTCTCCGGCCTATGCATATTATCCGTACGATGAGAAGAATGTTGCCAGCGATGTAACGGCCGTTCGGGGAACCCTGAAACTCGAGCAGACTTTTGATATGACCTCGGGGAAACTCGAAGGCGACTATAAGGTGGGATTCCCTACGTTCAAGACCTATGAAGGGGCCTATGAGTTTGCGTTCGAGCATTTGTTTTCGTTGCTGAAGTTTCAGATCGATGCTACGGGGACCGATCTGGAGGGTGATGCCCTGGAGCAGATCATACTGACCCTGCCTGACGGCCGGCGTCTGGGTGGTGCGTTCACTTTCGATGCCGCCACTAAAGAGGTGATATGGGCCGATGATACGGCCGGTGCCAACATCCTGACCATGGTGTGGAATGACGAGCCTGCTCTGACCAGCAGGAGATCCTATACGGGATACATTACCTGTGCTCCGGACATCCGGAAAGGGGATCCGATCAAGATTACGATCCAAACCCGAAAATACAAGGCTGAATTTACCCGTACGGCGCTGGTCGATTTTGCCGCCAATACCTGCTACGCTTTCCCGCTTGTACTGGAAAATTTCAAAAATAATATGGAAGTGATCAGCCGTCCGGTAATCTCATCGTTCTCGTTCGAGGCGGCGGCGAATACCGGCAAGATCCTGGACAGGAAACTGACCAGTAACGGGAATACGACCTATGCAGTCAGCAATACGGCCGAGATGCTCACGATCGGCGACGTTACGATTTCGGGCTGCATCCCCTACCTTTACGATTTCAAACTGAAGCCGTCCTTCACGGTGGCCGAAGGATTGACGGTTACGGTCAATGGTCAGACGCAGACCAGCGGCCAAAGTGAACAGGACTTCAGCAAACCGGTGGTCTATACGGTTTCCGACGGAACGGACAGTCGGGACTATACGGTAACGGTAACCAATTCGGGCCTTCCGATTGTCGTGCTGACTCAGAGCGGCGGCGGATCCGTCTATTGGTCGGAGGCCGGCATCAACATACGTTCCAAGGATTCGGATTGGGTCGAGACCGACAAGATCGCGGTATACAATGCCGATGGAACGGTGGATGTTGCGGCCCGGGATTGCGGAATTCGACTGCGCGGCAATTCCACCCAGAATTTTCCGAAGAAGCCCTTCGCGATCAAACTGGCAAAGAAGACCGCGGTGCAAGGTATGCCCGAGCACAAGCGCTGGGTGCTGCTGGCCAACTGGATGGACCGTACGATGCTGCGTAATGCCGTAGCGCTTGAGATCGCACGCCGCGTCGATAACGCTTATGTCAATGATGGCATTGGCTGGAGCCCTCGAGGCTGCAATGTCGAGGTGGTGATGGACGGCCGTCATGTGGGCAACTATTTTCTCTGCGAGCAGATCAAGATCGACGGTGAACGTGTCGATATCCGGGATTGTTACGAGGATGTGAAAAACGACACCGGAAAGGAACCGACGTTGGCTGATTGCGGTTATCTGCTGGAGTTCGATGACAACTACGACGAGATCTACAAGTTCCGCACAGGCCGTGGCTTGCCCTGTATGTTCAAGGATGAATTGCCTGCCACCGATCTATACAACGCCGTGAAGTCCCGGGTCGAGACGATTGAGTCCAACCTCGAAAGCGGCGACTATACGACTGCTTATGGCGATCTGGACATCAATTCTCTGATTGATTATTTCCTGATCCAGGAACTGACCCTCAATGACGAGTACAAGCATCCGAAGAGTGTTTACATGTTCTTCAACGGAACGGACAAACTGACGGCTGGTCCGGTTTGGGATTTCGACTGGCAGACCTTTGTCAGGTACGATCAGGTCGAAGCCATGATCCGCAAGTATGGCGGTAACACGCAGCATTGCCGTCCGGATAACGAATGGTTGTATGGCGCATCGTCGCTTTCCGGAGGTTATGACAACGACAAGCCCTATATGTGGTATCCGCTGTTGTTCCGTGATGCGGCTTTCCGGCAGGCGGTACAGACGCGTTGGCCGGCCATTTATTCCGTGCTTCAGACTCTTGAGTCCTGGATTGGCGAGTTGGCCGACAAGAACCGTTTGTCCGACTCCTATAATTATGCGATGTGGCCGCAAATCGCAAAGAAACAATCCGGATTGTCCGCTTTCAACGGTGATGAGGACATGTCTTTCGATGAGGCCGTCGCTTCGCTGCAAAAGGTCTTTACGGATCGTCTGACCTGGATGAATACGCAGATTACGTCGGGAGTCTTCGTGATTGATGCAGAATAATTCAACTCTTAATACAAGAAAATCATGGTAAAGAAAATAACTTTGGCAGCATGCGCTTTGATGGCTGCCTGTACGCTCTTTGCTCAGACCGGGCAGCAAGTGGAGTCCGGCAAAGAGGATAAAACATGCCATTTTGGAGACAACTGGTTCATCAGTGCCGCAGGTGGCGTACAAATCTATTTCGGCGATCACGACCGGCAGGTGTCGTTCGGCGATCGTATTGCCCCGGCCCTCGATATCAATGTCGGCAAATGGTTTACGCCTGTTGTCGGAGTGCGTCTCGGCTACAACGGACTATCCATCAAGGGTGCCACCCGTTGGGGACAGGCCCATTCGACCGGAGTGCCGGTCGATGGGTGGGGCGAAGGCCTTTACAAATCGAAATTCGGCTATTACAATATCCACGTCGATGCGATGTTCAATATCTCCAATTTTATCGGCGGATACAAGGCAACGCGCTTTTATAACTGCAATCCCTATGTGGGTGTGGGTGTGATCCATGCTACGGAGTCGCCGAAAGAAACCAGCATTACGGGTCATCTCGGTATTCTGAACTCGTTCCGCCTCTGCGATGCACTTGATTTGAATGTCGATTTACGCGGTACGATCATGAGCGATCATTTCGACGGCGAGCCGGGCGGACGGTCGGGCGAGGGCATGCTTTCTGCGACCATCGGTTTGACCTATAAATTCAATCCCCGCGGCTGGAACCGGAAATAGGATATCGCGTCTTATTGGGTTGCCGGCCCGTTGTTCGGGAATCCTGTTCTGTTACGGGATTCCCGGGCTTGCTTCATCTGCACCTCTCCTTCCCGCACCGGAATTGACGGGAGGGACATTTTTCCGATCGGCATCCTTTGCATGTCGCAATCCCTATTCCGATATGTCTGCGGATGAATTGCTGCTGAATAACGACCTGCTATTTGACAACATTGTCCAGCTGCTTTCCGACGGTTTGTCGGTTACGTTGAGAGCCAAGGGGAACAGCATGTATCCGTTTATCCGGGGAGGTCGCGACAGCGTCGTGTTGAACCGTAGCGTGAGGGCCCGGGTCGGGGATATTGTGCTGGTCCGCATTCCGTCAAGCGGATATGTGTTGCATCGGATTCGCCGAATCGATGGCGACCGATTGCTGCTTATGGGCGACGGGAACCTTCGGGCCACGGAACGATGTCGGCAGGACGAGGTGCTGGCCGTTGCCGTGAAGATTATTCGCAACGGCCGCTGTGTGGATTGTTTCTCGATGCGCGAACGATGCCTTGCCGCTGCATGGCGAGTCCTGCTGCCCGTTCGCCGCTATCTGTTGTTCGTGTGCCGCCGATTGCCCGGAAATAAAGTCTGAATCTTCTTCCCATGCGGATAAATGATTGTGCGAAATGGCTGTGGCGTGCCTCCCGGGGATTTCGCCTGTCGGTCGTCGGATGCATAACGACGGGAACGATGCATGTCGGCGTCTCGTTGTTCTTTGTCTATGTGTGCAAACGGTTGATCGACATTGCAACGGGAACCTCGGACGGCGACCTTCGGGCGTATGTCGGATGGTTGGTATTCAGCTTGACAGCCCAGCTGCTGTTGTCGGTTGCACGGAGTCGTATGGCGAGCCGTACCGAAATCCGGTTTCGAAATAACCTGCACCGCCGGCTTTTTGTCCATTTGATGGAAAGTCGATGGGAGGGGCGGCAATCACTCCATACGGGAGATGTACTCAATCGCCTGGAGAGCGATGTAACGACCGTTACCGAGGCTATGAGCCGAACCGTCCCGGCGGTCGTTATCACTGCCGTACAGTTGGTCGGAGCCCTGTTCTTCCTGTCCCGACTGGACCTGCGGCTGGCATGCGTTCTGGTTTTCATCATGCCGGTGGCTCTGCTGTTCAGCAAACGGTATGTGCAACGGATGCGCCACATGTCGCGTGAGATCCGTGAGTTGGACAGTCGTATCCAGAGCCATATGCAGGAAAACCTGCAACACCGTATTCTGATCCGTACTTTGGAATATACGGTGCAGGCCGTCGGCCGGCTTACGGGCCTGCAATCGGCTCTGTATGAGAAGATAATGCACCGTACCGATTTTGCCATCTTTTCCCGTACCATGGTGCAGTTCGGCTTTATGACCGGATATGTCGTAGCGTTGTTGTGGGGTGTATTCGGGTTGCGGGACGGATCCGTGTCTTTCGGTATGATGACAGCCTTTCTGCAACTGGTGGCACAGATTCAGCGTCCGATGGTGGATCTCAGTCGTCAGGTCCCCGCATTTATTCGTGTGGCTACATCGACCGAGCGTTTGGCGGGTTTGGAGGCACAGTCTTTGGAGATGCAGGGTGCTCCCTTGCGACTCGAAGGTCCGGTTGGCATCCGCATTGAACGTCTTTCCTATTCTTATTCCGATGGTAATCGGAAGGTGCTTGATGATTTCTCCTATGATTTCAAGCCGGGCAGTTTGACGGCGATTGTGGGTGAAACGGGCGTAGGTAAGAGTACGTTGGTCAAGTTGATCCTGGCCTTGTCGGAACCCGAAGAGGGATCGATCTGTTTCTACAATGCCACGACGGAGTTCGAGGCTTCGCCGCTGACGCGCTGCAACCTCTCTTATGTGCCGCAAGGCAATACGTTGATGAGCGGAACCATACGGGACAATCTCCTTATGGGCAATCCTCATGCCGATGAGGATGAGATGGATGCCGCACTTTATGCCGCGGCTGCGGATTTTGTTTTTGCTTTACCGGACGGGTTGGATACATATTGCGGAGAGCAGGGCGCGGGCATCAGTGAAGGCCAGGCCCAGCGCATTGCCATAGCGCGGGGCCTGCTTCGCCCCGGAGGTGTATTGCTGCTCGACGAGCCGAGTTCCTCACTTGACGGTGAAACGGAGCAAATCCTTTTGCAGCGTCTTTCGGAGCGTCTGCAGGATAAGACCCTTCTGTTGATTACCCATCGTGAGACGATAGCTCAATTATGCACATCGGTAGTCCGAATGGAAAGCAAGATCTGAAATCAAATCCGGAACAGAAAGAGGAACTCCCGCCGGCATGCCGTGATGCCGAAGAGACGTTGATAGATCGTAATCCGATGTAAAAAGAGCGGTCGGAGGAAATATGTTTCCTCCGACCGCTCTTTTTTGCCGAACCATGTCGTATCGTTTCGCCAGTCGGTTTACCGAACTTCTCCGGATCGACCACCGGCCCCGGCAATCAGTGGATTACCCCGTAGACTTTTCCGGTGCCGTCGCAGCTCTGGCATTCGCCCTTGCCGTGGCAGACTCCGCAGATCATGGGATCGCCGCCCAGATAGGGGTTCCGGGCAATGCCGTGGCTGCAGTGCGGACAGCGGCCCGAACCGTGGCAGTTGGGACAGGTGTAGTAGCCGTGCCGGTTGGTCTTGAATTCGCTTTTCTGATCGGCGTTGATCGGCGTACTGTACGACCGGTATCCTCCGTAATAGGGATATCCCTCCAAGATGCGTATGCGGGTGTTCAGTGCCTGATCGAACTGTTCCTTGGTGATTGGGATGTTGTAGACGGCCCCGTCCTCCATCCGGATCGTCTTCCAGTCTTTGGAGACGGTGAGAACTCGTTGGCTGACATACACGTTGAATCCGGCATCGGGACGGTAAAGGGACCGCAGCGCGAGGCTGAAGGTCGAAAATTCGTAGCTGTCGGCCGTTTTGCCCGAGAGGATGAACCGCGGATAGCTGTATCCGGTCAGCGGGAAGACTCTGACGAAGGTACCCAGCTTTTCCTGGGTAAGGTAAATGGAGATGAGCTGCCCTTTTTGGTTCGTGTAGCAGAGGTCGCGGTTCGTCGGGATGGTACCTGCGGACGGAGTCGGCCGGGAACCTGATGCGGTCTGGCTCGGAGCGGTCCGGGTATTTGTCGTGTTTTCCGTGGTGTTCCGGGTCGAGGCCGGATTGACCGGGGAGGCGTTTCTCGATACCGACTTCGGAGTCTCCATTTCCTGGATGTATGCGGCAATCGAATATTGGCTCAGGGTTTTTTCAGGCAACTCGCGGAAAACGGCCTGCCGCCGGGCGTAGGGCTTCAGGAGCTTCTTTTCGAAGCGGGCCTGGTTTTCGGCCTTGTGCTGCAGGTAGGGGACGATGTATTTCTTGAAACTCCGGCGGATGATGTCGTACTCGGGACCGCTTTTTACCGTTGCGGCGATCTGCTGTCCCGTGATGTCGAACAGGGAGGCCTTGTCGCCGACCGTGAAGATGACCAGAAAGACCTTGTTAAGCTCCTCTTCCGTATAGAGGTCGTACATGCCGGCTTCGCGCAGCCATTTACGGTAGCTCTGCGTGTCGGTGATCCGCAGCACCTGGATCCCGCCGTAGGTTTTTCGCTCCTCGATGAGCACTTCGCCGTCGGCATTCATCACCCCGTAATGGTTGTTTCCGATCCGGTAGATAATCGCTTCGGGGCAGAAACTGTCCTGGCACAGATCCTGGACCAGAAGGGCCGAGAGCGGCTGGAACATGATATCCGTAAGCACTATGCACTCTCCGTTTCCCATGCTGAACAGTACGGGGTCCTCCGTTTCCGGAGCACCGCGCAGCGGAGCGGCCGAAACCCCTTCGGGCGAGATCCGGCGTCCGTAGAGGTCGATCAGCGCATGTTCATATCCGGTGTCGGTTTGGCGGAGGACCGTTGCAAAACGGCGGTAGATGTCGGGCATGTAGTCGAATCCTTCGAGGAGAATCATGTTTCCCGCGCGGTCGATGATGTAGTACTTCCCGGCATATCTGACCGTTGTGATCTGTTCGCCGTCGCGGAACGGCGAGGCGTAGTCGAACAGGCAGGGGATCATGCTGCGGCCCGAATTGTCGAAATAGCCCTGCTTCCCGGCAGCATTGCTGCCGGGTGATATCCAGGGAAGGTCGGACTCTTGCCCGAAGGCGGAAATTACCGGCAGAAGCCCTCCCAATAGCAGGAACAGAAGTCTTTTCATGACGTTTGGATTTATAGGTTCTCGGAGGTCGCTATTCGTCGAAATTGGCTGCGACGAGCTCTTCGCCGAGGATGCGGACGCGCACCCGGCGGATTTCCGCGGTATAGGTATCGGGAAGCCCTCCCCGCCGGGCCAGCTGGCGCATGGCCATGAGCTGCTGAATCTCGATTTCACCGACCCGAAGGTCGTTTGCCGCGTATCCCTGCTGCCGGGCCCGGCACAGAAACTCCTGACGTGCTGTTTCGAGGCATCCGATGGCTTCGGTGCACAGGTCGCCGACGGGGGATCCGTTGCGTTCCGCCGTTTCGATCTCCGAGAGGAGCCGTCTGATCTTTTCCTGATTGTTTTCCATTTCAGTACGGATGTTTGTTGGGAACGGGAGAATCGACCGTTCCGAAATCAAGTAAAGGTAACAAATATTTTCAGTTCAATCAATATTGCACTCCTATTTTATTGGCCTGACGCTCGGGATGCAGGATCGGAATCTCCATATGTTCTTCTGCCGGTCAGGACCGGGAATCGGTCAGGTGATCGAGCCAGGCGGTAAGCATATCGAGAACCTCGGGGGCGATGGTCGTTTCGATACGTTCGTATTCGGCCGCGTCGCCCGTCGTACAGGGTTGGAAGAGGTGGTTCAACCCCTCGAAGGCCTTTACGGTAAGAGCCGGCGATTGTGCGAGCAGGCGGCGGATCGCTCCGAGGTTCTCTCCGGCATCGACCTGTCGGTCGAGCGTGCCGTTGATTGCCAGTACGGGGCGGTTCCCGGCGGCAGCGATCGCTTCGGCCGGATCGCAGGTCAGAAAATGATATACCCAGGCATTTGCTGCGGCTCCGTCGAGCAGCTGCAGGAGATTCTCCCGGATCGGTTGCGGCAGGGAGGCTGCGGGTTCCCGGGCGGTGAGGCGCATTTTCAGTTCGGCGCTTTCTGCTGCCAATTCTTCGCGCGTATGGCTGCGGATCTCCGCGTAGACCGCTTCGAGCAACGTGCAGCAATCCTCCGTAAGGGCTTTGTCGAGCCCCTGAAGCTCCATCAGCCGCCGGTTCTGCCCGAGGCTTGCCCGGTCGCCGCGCACGGCCAGCCCGGCCATCGAGACGATGAAATCGACACGGGGCTCCCGGGCTGCTGCTGCGAAGGCGATCGTGCCGCCCTCACTGTGGCCGAGGATTCCGACCGGACAGGCCGTCGTGTCGCGCAGTGCGGCGAGGTAGTCGAAGGCGCCCAATGCGTCGAGCGTGAAGTCGTCGGTCGTGGCATTGTCGAGCAGACGGTGCTGTTCCGGTTCCGGAGCCCCGAATCCGCGATCGTCGTAGCGCAGCACAGCGTAGCCGCAGCGGGTCAGGTGGTCGGCGATCACCAGGAAGGGTTTGTGCCCGAGAATCTCCTCGTCGCGGTTCTGGAGACCGCTGCCGGTAACCAGTATTACCGCGGCGCGGGGCGCCCCTTCCGCGGGCAGGGTCAGCGTGCCGTTCAGTTCGACCCCTCCGGCCCGGCTCGGAAACGACACCTCGCGGCAGATATAGGGGTAGGGCGGCTGCGGCTCCTGACTCCGGATGGTGGCCGGACGGTTTTTGAGCAGCAGTGGAAAATCCTGTCCGTTCTGATGAAAGACTCCCATGACCATTCCGCCGGGCATCAGCGCCCCGCGGTATCGGGCGTGCAGGGCATCGAATGCGATCGCCAGATCCGGGTTGCGAAAATCCACCGAGTCGGCCGGCAGGCCGCGCAACCCCTGATCGGGACTTTCGAGCGTGGCGGCATAGCCGTCGGGAGTTTCCGTGATGCGGATCGTGAGCGGAAGGCTGCTTCCGGCAAAGGAGAGCGTGCCGTCCCAGATGCCGGCGGGGCTTTGCGCCCGAAGAGCGGCGGGCAGCAGGACGAGGAGGAGCGACAGCAGGGTGGTGAAGCGCGGTTTCATGGTCGGAGGTTTATAGATATCGTAAAACGAAAAATGCAGCCCCGTGGACGAGTGCTGCATTTTTCATGTTGAGCTACCTGGATTCGAACCAAGAATAACAGGACCAGAATCTGTTGTGTTACCATTACACCATAGCTCAATGACGTTTTGGTGATGCAAAAGTAGAACTTTATTTTGCAATTGCAAAGAAAAATTCGAAAAAAAATTCTAATTTTGTTTTCGCCGTACCCGAATGGAGGTACGGAAACTTTGTTTTTATGCATTAAACCTGCCTATTATGGGAACCAAACTGCGCCTTGTCGTCATGAATTTTCTCCAGTATGCGATCTGGGGCGCTTACCTGACCTCGATGGGGTCCTATCTGGTCGGCGTCGATCTGGCGTCGCACATCGGAATCTTCTATGCCATGCAGGGTATCGTTTCACTCTTCATGCCTGCGGTGATCGGCATCGTCGCCGACCGCTGGATGCCGGCACAGCGTCTGCTCGGCATTTGCCACCTTACGGCGGCCCTCTTCATGGCTGCGGCGGGCTACTACGCCATGTCTTCCGGCACGGCGGTGTCGTTTGGCGTGCTTTTCACGCTCTATTCGTTCAGCGTGGCCTTCTACATGCCGACGATCGCCCTGTCGAACTCGGTGGCCTATTGCGTGCTGGAGGGTGCCGGGCTCGATACGGTCAAATCCTTCCCGCCGATCCGCGTATGGGGTACCGTGGGTTTCATCTGCTCGATGCTCGTCTGCGACGCCGCCGGATTCCAGACCACCTACATGCAGTTCATCCAGTGCGCCGTGCTGGGGCTCGTGCTGGGCTTCTACGCCATGACGCTGCCCTCGTGCCCGACCAGCCGCGCGGAGAACAAGAAGAGCCTTGTCGAGGCACTCGGACTGCGTGCCTTCACGCTCTTCAAGCAGAAGCGCATGGCCCTCTTCTTCATCTTCTCAATGCTGCTGGGCGTTTCGCTGCAGATTACCAACGGATTCGCCAACCCCTTCATTACCAGTTTCCGCGACATCCCGGAGTATGCCTCGACCTTCGGCGCCAACCACGCCAATGCCCTCATTTCGCTCTCTCAGGTCTCCGAAACCCTTTGCATCCTGCTCATTCCCTTCTTCCTCAAGCGTTTCGGCATCAAGAACGTGATGCTCATGGCGATGCTGGCCTGGGTGCTGCGTTTCGGGCTGTTCGGACTGGGAAACCCCGGATCGGGTGTCTGGATGTTCATTCTCTCGATGATCGTCTACGGCGTGGCCTTCGACTTTTTCAACATCTCGGGCTCGCTCTTCGTCAATAAGGAGACCGACGTGGCGATCCGCTCTTCGGCGCAGGGCCTCTTCATGATCATGACCAACGGCATCGGCGCCACGATCGGCACGCTCGGGGCACAGGCCGTGGTCAATCATTTCGTCTATTCGCAGCAGAACGCCGAGGCCATGGTGGCCGGATGGTCGCAGTCGTGGCTCGTATTTGCCGGATACGCGCTTGTTGTTGCCGTGGTCTTTGCCGTGGTTTTCCGCTACCGGCATGATCCGGAAAAACTGACGGAATAAAGCAAGGTGTCGGACAAAAGAGAGCGGCGGGAATCGAGGTTCCCGCCGCTCTCTTTTCTATTGCTCCGCGCTGTTGCCCCGCAGCAGCATGCCGACATGCCGGATCCCGGCCTCCTCGTAGGGCGGGGTTACGGTCTCGAAACCCAGCGAGGCGTAGAAGCCTTCGAGATAGGCCTGGGCCGAGATATGCACGTCGCACCCCGGCCATCGTGCGGCGATCTGCCGCAGCGCCTCCCGCATCATGCGGCGGCAGATTCCTTGCCGGCGGTACTCCCGGATAACGAGAACGCGCCCCACGGAGGCCTCCTTGCAAAGAATGCCCGGCGGGATGATCCTGAGAAAGGCGATGACGCGCCCCTCCTGCTCGATCCATTGGAAGAGCGAGCGGGGATCGGTCTCGTCCGCATCGGGGCAGGTAATCCGCTGCTCGAGGAAGAAGACCTCCTCGCGGGCCTGTACGATGCGGTGGTAGGTGGCCGTCGGAAGCTCCCCGAACGGAGCAATGCGGATTTGCAGGCTGTCTGAAGGAATCATGGCGGAGGTAACCGATGTTGCCGCGGCGGTGTGCCCGGCGGCGGATCAATACATGTTGTCGTACATCGACTGCGACTTGTCGTACTTCAGGTCGGAGAGCGATGCCGCCTTGACGCCGATGTTGAAGCTCCAGCTCTTGTGGTATCCGAAGGGGATCCACGAGAAGGACATCTGCCAGCAGTGGAGGTCGCGCGAGATGGATATAGACGATGTGGTGAGCTTGTTCGCCTTGATGTCGTAACCGCCCTGGAACGTAATACCCGTCTTGGGGGTAAGATTGACCGAACCGTTGAAACTTACGGTCTGCGTAACGTTTTTCTTGTATCCCGTCGTGCCGTTATTGACATAGGCCACCGAGTAGTTCACCGCATAGTTGAATCCGAAGTTCCACGGCAGCGAGAAGTCGTAGTAGGATTGGGCCATGTACTGCCTTCGCAATACGGGGTCCATCGTCCCGTAGGGGTCGGAGAAGGGGTTCGAATATTCGGGCGGCAGGCTCGTGATGTCGTTCATGGCCGGTTGCGAACGGTCGTCGCGCGACTTGAAGGTGTAGCCGAACGACCAGCCCGTCGAGGTGATGCGTCCCGGGAAGAAGAGCTTGTCGTAGCGTACGCCCTGCGGGGTTACGCGGTAGGGGTCGAGTGTCGCCGAGAGGTTGATGCCGAAGTTCTTGAACAGGGTCGTGCGGAACGAGAGCGAGATGGTCGAGAGCTTCATCGAGTCGGCCAGGAAGTTGTACGATCCGCTCAGGCGCAGCTCGTCGATGAGCTTGATCTTCTTGACGCCCGACGTGTCGCGCTTTGAGAGGACCTTCATCTCGAGGTTCTGCGACAGCGAGAAGTTCAGGGCCATGGACTTTCCCGACGAGGGGACGCCGTAGGCGTTGATCGCATAGGGCGAGTAGGTCGTGAAGCGGCCCGTCGAGTCGGTCTGCCGCGAGAGGTAGTACCCGTAGGAGGGGTTGCTGAAGTCCGGGGCGAAGGAGAATCCCACGGTCGGGGTGATCGTATGGCGGATAGCCTGGATCTTGCGGTCGCGGCGCTTCTTCGTGAAGTCGAACATGCCGTAGAGGGTCGTCGAGGCCGAAACGCTCGTCGTGTAGTTGTAGAGCCGGTAGAATCCGTAGTCCGAGGGGAGCGTGTCGGTCTGGTTCGTAACCGGGTTCCATTCGTACTCCTGCTTCTTGAAGTACCACTTCTCGGTGTAGTTGAACGACGGCGAGACGTTGATGTAGTTGAACAGGTTGAACGAGGCCGAGACGGGGATCGAGTGCTCGATACCGTTCTTCATGTTGTCGAGGGTCTTTTTGGAGAAGATCTCCGACTCGGTAGTAGTTACCGAGTTGGTCATCTTTCCGGTATATTGCATCGAGATCTTCTCGTACCAGCGTTCCTTGCCGACGCGCTCCTTGCGCTTGAAGGGGTAGAGGCGCGAGACGTTGAAGACGACCGTCGGCAGCGTTACCGAGATCGACTGGTTCTGCGAGTTCTGCGAGATGGCCATGTTGGCCGAGAGCGAGAAGGGGGTGCCGGCCCAGTTCTTCGAGTAGGAGATCGAGGAGTTGGTCTGCGTCGAGAGAATGTCGTCAAGCGTGGTGGCCGAATAGCGGTTGTAGCCGCTCGTGGCGAAGTTCACCGAGGCCGAGAAGGTCGATCCGGGGTTGGCCTTGGCATCCTGCGAGTGGGTCCACTGCACGCGGAAGTTGTTCTGCTTGATGTAGTCGGGCTCGCCCTTTTCGCCCGTCTTGACGTTGGAGAACTGGATGTTGAAACTGCCGCTGTACTTGTAGCGCTTGATGTAGCGCGAGGCGGCCGAGGCCTCCCACGATCCGAGGGTGTAGAAGCCGCCGCGGAGTGCCAGGTCGGCGTAGTCGCCCAGCGTGAAGTAGTATCCCAGGTCGCGCAGGAAGAATCCCTTGAGAGACTCCTCGCCGTAGGTCGGCATCAGCAGGCCCGACTTGGGTCCCATGTTGATGGGGAAGAATCCCTCGGGGATGCAGGGGAAGTAGATGGGCACGTCCTCCATGACCAGATAGGCCGGGCCCGTAATGACCTTCTTGCCGGGGATGACCTTCGCCTTGGTCATTGCAAGATAGAAGTGCGGACAGTCCGTATGGTCGCAGGTCGTGTATTTGCCGTGCTCGATGTTGAAGGTGTTGTCGGGCATCTTCTTCACGCTGCCGCCCACGAGCCATCCGTCGCCCTGCTGCGTCGCCACTCCCTTGATCTTGGCCTTCTGCGTATCGAGGTTGTAGGTGATCGTGTCCATCTTGTAGGAGGTCCCGCCGTCGGCGAATTCGGGCTTCGTTACCGTCCAGACGCCATCTACCGAGTCGGGCTTTCCGTAGGCGTAGATCAGCTTCGTGTTCATGTCGATCTGCATGTAGTCGGCCTTGAGGTTCCGGCTCTGGTAGGTTACGTCGCCCTTGTTGTAGATGTAGACCAGTTTGTTGCGTACGTCGTAGACCAGCGAGTCGGTGCTCTTTCCGTCGAGCGGGTCGTCGAGAAAGCCTTTGGCCTCACGCGGTCTGCGCACCGTGTCGCGCCGCACGGTATCCGTTGCCGTGGAGTCTGCCTGCGGCGCCCGGAAAAGCGTGTCGGCCGTTGCGCCCGGCAGAGAGTCCGCAACGGGCCCGCGGCGATTCTGCTGGCGTGCATTGCGGGCCAGCTGGCGCCGTCCGCGCCGGGAATCGGGAGTTGCCGGAACCGTTGCGGCATCCGGGGCTTCCGGGATCAGTGCCGGTATGGGCGTTTGGGGAACCTCCGCCTGGGGTGTGAGGGTGTCGGGGGGATTCTGGGGCCATGCGGCAAGACGGGCTCCCGCCCCCAGCAATGCCTGGGCGAAGAGCAGAACGGCTGCCGCCGACAAGAGATATTTTAGCTTCAGTCTGTTCAAAATCCCAAAAAAATCCGTACCTTTGCCGACGAGTCGGCAAAACCGCCCGGAGGAGGCTCCGGAGGAACCCCATGGGGTGATTTCGGCCCGACAAAGATAGATAAAAATTTACAGAAAGCTCACATTTACCGTTAAATATGCGTACCGGACCTCTCCTGTCGTTTGTCCTTGCCGTCATGATACTTCTAACGAACGTCGCCGTCGCTGAAAATATTGCGCACGGCGTGAGCGTGGTGGTGCTCGATGCGGGCCACGGCGGCAAGTTCCCCGGCGCCCATTACAGCGGGGTGTACGAGAAGGACCTTACGCTGAAGGTGGTCCTGAAGGTCGGCAAGCTGATCGAGGAGGGAATGCCGGGTGTGAAGGTGGTCTATACGCGCAAGACGGACAAGACGCTGGGGGCGACGCTCGCCGACGATCTGCAGGCCCGCGCCGACATCGCCAACAAGGCCGGAGGCGATCTGTTCGTCTCGGTGCATGTCAATGCCGCCAAGACGAAGGATGCGCGGGGTGTCGAGACGCTCATTATGGGCGAGAGCCCCAAGGAGCAGCGTTACAACGAGAATGCACTGTACGAGAGCAACCGCGAGGATCTGATCGACATGTCGGACGAACGTACGGCGGCCATCGTCCGGGCCTATATCCAGAACCTGCAGTTCACCTACGGCGAGTACAGCGAGGCGCTGGCCCGCTGCATCCAGGACAACTACATCCGCAGCGGGCGCCGTTCGCGCGGCGTGAAGCCGCAGCTGCTGCGCGTGCTCTATGCCACGGACATGCCGGGCGTGCTGACCGAGATCGGTTTCATGACCAATGCGCAGGAGATGGCCTACATGAAGTCGGAGAAGGGTCTCAACGAGATTGCCCGCAACATCTACCAGGGTATCCGCGACTATTCGGACTATGTGCTCAAGATTCGCGGTACGGAGGAGGCACGGCCTGCAACGGCCGCTCCGGGCCGCTCTGACAAGGCGGCTCCCGCCGCACAGACCGAAAAGGCGTCCCCGGTAAAAGACGCCGATACGGGCAAGAAAACCGCCGCACCGAAACCCGGACAGAACCCTTCGGACACGGTGCCGGAGGCCGCAAAAACGGCGGAACGGCCCGCGGCGAAGACTTCAACCGCCCAGCCCTCCCTGCATTATGCGATCCAGCTGATGGCGAGCGCGAAACCCGTATCGCTTCGCTCGTCGCAGTTCGGCGCCTACCGGGGCAAGGTGAAACAGTATGTCGCCGGGGGGCGTTTCCCCTATAAATATTGCGTGGGCGAGTATGCCGATCAGAAGGAGGCCCAGAAGCAACTGCGTGAGGTGCGGAAACACTTCCCCGAGGCCTTTGTCGTCTCCTGCCGGGGCGGCCGGATCGCGAAATAGCGGGTTGGGAGGAGTGCGGGCTCCGGCCCGTTCCGACGGATGGAAACAATCGACGGGATCCTGACGGGTCCGAACGATAAAATAGAGATTTCGAATTATGAAAAGAGAGGTTAAAATCGGAGTATTCGCCGTGGCGATGATTCTGGCCGCCTGGGCGGGAATCCGATTCCTGAAAGGATTTGATATTTTCGGCCGCAACACGGTCTATTATGCCGCATACGACCAGATAGCCGGCGTGCAGGCCGCATCTCCCGTGCAGATGCAGGGCGTGAAAATCGGTACGGTAACCGGAATCACCCTCGATCCGCGGCGCAGCGACAAGGTCATCCTGCAGCTGACGATCAAGCGCCAGTACCTCATTCCCGAGGACTCCGAGGCGAAGATCATCAGCAGCAGCCTGATGGGGGCGAAGGCGATCGAGATCATCTACGGCGCCTCGTCCGCGTATCTCGAGGCGGGCGACACGCTGCGTTCGGGCCGCGACCGCGATCTGATGGACATGGCGGGCTCTGAACTCGACTTTTTCAAGCAGAAGTTTTCGCGGATCGCCGACGACCTGTCGCGGACGCTCGATAACGTCAATCTGCTGCTCGAAGAGAATGCAACGAACATCTCCGGGACACTGGGTAATCTGAATTCCGTTTCGGGCGATGTGGCCGAGTTGCTTGAGACGGAGAAGGAACACCTGCATTCCGCCGTGCAGAACCTCTCGGCCTTTGCCGACATGCTCGGCGAGAATGCGCCGCGGGTGGACAGCATCGTGGGCAGCCTGAACGAGGTTACGGCGCAGTTGGCCGAGGCGGACTTCGCGCGACGTCTTTCGGAGAGCGTGGCAACCCTCGACGACCTGCTCGGCAGGATCGAATCGGGCGACGGTTCGCTGGGATTGCTGCTCAACGACCGGGCGCTCTACGATTCGCTGACGATGGCGAGCGGTAACCTCGCGTCTCTGCTGGCCGATCTGCAGGAGTATCCGGGCCGTTATGTGCACTTCTCGCTCTTCGGGCGCGATCCCGAGAAGATGAAGGCCAAGGCGGACCGCCGGGCCGCCCGTGAGGCCGGGAAGCAGTTCAAGGACTCCCTTCGCCGCGCACAGTAAAACCCACATGCATCCGACTGGCTCGCCTGCGGGGCTTTGACCGACGGTTGTCCGCCGGTCGGAGCGGTTCGGCGGGTCCCGTCGGAAGCAGTTGAATTTCCGCTATGATTTATCCTGCCACTTTCGAGCAAAAGATCGGTTTCGACCGCCTTCGCGAGCAGATCGCGGCCCTGTGCAGCATGCGTGCCGCGCGGGAGCGGCTTGCGGCGGAGGGTTTCTCGACGTCGGCGCGGGAGATCGGGCAGCGGCTGGCACTCGCGGACGAGATGCGCCTGCTGCTCGAGATGGAGCGCGACTTTCCCGGGGGCGACTATCCCGATATCGACCTTCTGGTTGCCAAGCTGCGCGTCGAGGGATCGTTCCTCGACGTCGAGGAGGTGATGACGCTGCACGGGGCGCTGTCCGCACTGGGCGGCGTCGTTTCGTTTATCCGCGTCCGCGGGGAGCACTATCCGACGCTCTTCGCCCTGACGCGGGATATCGCCGCCTTCCCCGAGATCGTGCAGCGTATCGAGACGATTCTCGACCGCTTCGGCAACGTGCGCGACAATGCCTCGCCGGCGCTGCTGCAGGTTCGTCGTGCCATCCGCGAGCGGGAGGGACAGGCCGCCAAGCGGCTGCAGGCGGTGCTCTCTTCGGCCAAGGGCGCCGGCATCGTCGATGCCGATGCGCAGATCTCGATCCGCGACGGCCGGGCCGTGATTCCCGTGTCGGCGGCCAACAAGCGCAAGCTCAACGGCTTCATCCACGATGAATCGGCCACGGGCAAGACCTTCTACGTCGAGCCGGTCGAGGTCGTGGAGATCAACAACGAACTGCGTGAACTGGAGTATGCCGAGCGGCGCGAGATCGTCCGGATCCTCTCGGAGTTCACCGATGCGATCCGCCCCGATACAGAGTCGATCGCCGTGTCGGGCGACTACCTGGCCCGGATCGACCTGCTGCGCGCCAAGGGGCGCTGGGCCTCGGAGAACGGCTGCGTGAAGCCGATCCTCTCGACCGACGACCGCCTGGTGCTGCGCAACGCGCGCCATCCGCTGCTGCAGCAGACGCTGCGGGCCGCCGGCCGTGAGATCGTGCCCCTCGACCTGCAGCTCGACCGCCGCAAGCACATCCTCGTCATCTCGGGCCCGAATGCCGGCGGCAAGTCGGTCTGCCTGAAGACTACGGGCATCGTGCAGTACATGTTCCAGTGCGGATTCCTCGTGCCGGCGTCGGAGAACTCGGAGCTTCCCGTTTTCCGGAGCCTGTTTATCGACATCGGCGACGAGCAGTCGATCGACAACGACCTTTCGACCTATTCGTCGCACCTGCTCAATATGAAGCACATGCTTGCCGGGGCGTCGGACCGTACGCTGGTGCTCATTGACGAGTTCGGCTCGGGTACGGAGCCCACGATCGGCGGGGCGATTGCCGAGGCGATCCTCGAGAAGCTCCTCGAAAAGGGATGCTACGGGGTGATCACCACCCACTACGCCAATATCAAGTACTACGCCTCGAATACCGAGGGCATCGCCAACGGGGCGATGCAGTTCGACGTGCAGCACATCCGGCCGTTGTTCCGGCTGGAGATGGGCAAGCCGGGCAGTTCGTTTGCCGTGGAGATCGCGCGCAAGATCGGCCTTCCGGAGGAGATCATCCGCGCGGCGAGCGAGAAGGCGGGTTCGGACCATATCAATATCGAGCGGCAGCTGCGCGAGATTGCGCGCGACAAGCACTACTGGGAGCAGAAACGCGACCGCATCCGCCTGACGGACCGCAAGGTCGAGGAGCTGGAGCAGACCTATTCCGAACAGCTGGCCGGCATCCGTGCCGAGCGGCAGGAGATCCTGCGCCGTGCCAAGCAGGAGGCTCAACAGCTCATTGCCGACGCCAACCGGCAGATCGAGAATACGATCCGCACGATCCGCGAGGCGCAGGCCGAGAAGGAGCTCACGCGCCTGGCGCGCCGCGAGCTGGAGGATTTCCGCGAGCAGCAGGTCGATTCGGCCGACGCGGCGGAGCGCGACGCCGCCGTGTCGCGTGAGATCGAGCGGATCGAGCGTCGTCGCCAGCGGCGTGCCGAGCGCAAGGCCCGCGAAGGGGCCGCACCCGCGGCCGCGCCGGCTCCCGAAGCCGAGAAGCCGCGCGAGGTGGTCGAGGGCTCGAAGGTCCGCATGGAGGGGCAGGATATGGTCGGCGTCGTGCAGTCGGTCAAGGGCAACCGGGCGCAGGTGGCCTTCGGACAGATCCTGACGACGGTGGACCGCCGTCGCCTGCAGGTCGTCTCGAACAGCGAATACCGTGAGGCAACGCGCCCCGTGGCGCCGCGTACGGTGGTCTCAGCCGACATCTCGGCCCGCAAGCTGCGCTTCCGCGACCATATCGATGTGCGGGGCATGCGCGCGGCTGAAGCGCTGGAACAGGTGCAGGACTTCATCGACGATGCGTTGATGGTGGGCGTGAGCACGGTGTCGATTCTCCACGGCAAGGGTACCGGGGCACTCAAGGAGGAGATCCGCCGTTATTTGAGAAGCGTCCCGGAGGTGGCTTCGGCTGTGGACGAACATGCCGACCGCGGCGGTGCGGGGATTACGATCGTAACGTTCGATCTGTCGTAACAGGGGAATTGTCGGAGCGGCGGCCGGGCCGCCGAACGCCGGATCTTCGGCGGACTCCATACGAATAAGTTATGAAATACAGACTTTCACGGATTGCCGCCATCGTGGGCGGCACGTTTTCGGGTACGGACTGCGAGGTGCAGTCCGTGGTAACGGACAGCCGCTCGCTGACGTGCGAGCTGGCTACGGGCCCGATGTTCGTGGCGATGTGCGGCGCCAATCACGACTCGCACTCCTATGTCGGACAGATGCTTGACCGCGGGGTCCGGGCCTTCCTGACCGAACGGCCCGTCGATCTGCCGGCGGATTGCGGCTGTGTCGTGGTTCCGAATGCCATCGACGCGCTGCAGTGTCTGGCAGCCTACCACCGGGCGCAGTTCCGGGGTACGGTGGTAGGAATCACCGGCTCGAACGGCAAGACGGTCATTAAGGAGTGGATCGCCGAGGAGCTTCCCGCCGGCATGAAGTACTACCGCTCGCCGAAGAGCTACAACTCGCAGCTGGGCGTGCCTCTCTCGGTGCTGATGCTCGAGGGCGACGAGCAGTTGGCGATCTTCGAGGCCGGAATCTCGAAACCCGGCGAGATGGAGCGTCTCGAGCGGATCATCCGTCCCGACGTGGTCGTCTTCACCTCGATCGGCGACGCCCACCAGGAGCACTTCCTCAACCTGGAGCAGAAGTGCATCGAGAAGATGATCCTTGCGCACGGGGCCTCGAAGATCATCTACCACAGCTACTACGAGCCGCTGGGCCGCATGATCGCAGCCCATTTCGCATCGCGCAGGCTCTACGATGCGGCGTTGTTCCCGAGCGTTCCCGAGTCGGTCATCGGCAACGAGGCCTCGCGGCGTAATGCCCAGATCGTCGAGGCCTTCTGTGCCGCGATGGGCTATCCCGCCCCGGCCTTCGCGTCGGCTCCCGAGGTGGCGATGCGCCTCGAGGTCAAGGACGGCATCAACGATTCGGTGCTGATCAACGACGCCTACAACCTCGACCTCAACTCGCTGGCGTTGGCGTTGGATTACCTCCATACGGTGGCCCTCTCGCGGCCGAAGACGCTCATCCTGTCGGACATCGCGCAGAGCGGCCTGTCGGATGACGAACTTTACAGCCGCGTGGCGGGCATGGTGGCCCGTGCCGGCATCGACACCTTCGTCGGCATCGGCCCGAAGCTGAAACGCTACGCCGCGCTCATTACCTGCAATAAGACTTTCTTCCCCTCGACCGAGGAGTGCATCGGGCGGCTGGGCCGCGATGCCGTGGCCGGACGGGCCGTGCTGCTCAAGGGGGCCCGGGAGTACCGCTTCGAGAAGCTGGCCCATGCCCTGTCGCGCAAGAGCCATACGACGGTTCTCGAGGTCGATCTCGATGCGATGGTGCACAACCTGAACTACTTCCGCTCGAAACTCGCCCACGGCACGAAGCTCGTGGCGATGGTCAAGGCGGGCTCCTACGGTGCCGGGGATTTCGAGGTGGCGCAGATGCTCCAGCACCAGGGTGTGGACTACCTGGCCGTGGCCTTTGCCGACGAAGGCGTGCTGTTGCGCGAGCGGGGCATTACGATGCCGATTGTGGTACTCAACGCCGATGCGGACAGCTTCGAGCTGATGATCGCCAACCGGCTCGAACCCGAGATTTACAGCTTCCGGTCTCTCGACGACTTTGCGGCCGCCGTGTCGCATGCCGGGGAGACGCACTATCCGATCCACCTGAAACTCGATACGGGCATGCACCGGCTGGGATTCATGGAGGAGGAAATCGGACACCTCTGTGAGTTGCTGCCGGTTCGTCCCGAGGTCAAGGTGGCGACGATCTTCTCGCACCTGAACTGTGCCGACATGCCTGAGGAGGATGCCTATACGCGGGCGCAGATCGCCCGTTACGATCGGATGAGCAGCACCATTGCGGCGTCGTTGCCCTATCCGGTGATCCGCCATACGGCCAACTCGGCGGCCATCGAGCGCTTCCCCGAGGCGCACTACGACATGTGCCGCCTCGGTCTGGGCCTTTACGGCTTCGGCTGGCAGCACAACGAGTCGCTGCGTCCGGTTTCGACGCTGCGGACGCGCATCGTGGCGATCAAGCACCTGGCGGCCGGCGAGACGGTCGGCTACGGCCGGGCCGGGTACCTGACGCGCCCGAGCATCACGGCGACGATCCCCGTGGGCTATGCCGACGGACTGGACCGCCATCTGGGCTGCGGTCGCTGGTCGGTATTGGTCGGCGGCGGGGCGGCGCCCATCGTGGGGCGTGTCTGCATGGACAGCTGCATGATCGACATTACGGATATCCCCGGTGTCGAGGAGGGCGACGAGGTGCGGATCTTCTCCCCGGCGCCGGGCAACGACCTGGAGACGATGGCCCGGGTGCTCGATACGATCCCCTATGAGATCATGACCTCGGTCTCGTCGCGTGTGAAACGAATCTACCTCAAGGAGTAATGGCCTGCGGAACCCTCTACCTGATCCCCTGTCCCATATCGGACGAAACGGCACCCTGGGAGGTGCTGCCTGCCTCGAACCGCGCGGTGATGGATGCCCTCGACTACTTTATCGTCGAGAATACCCGTACGGCCCGGCGTTTTCTCTCCCGGGCCGGTATTGCGCGGCCGATCGACACGCTGGAGTTCCGCGAGCTGAACGAACATACGACGGCGGGTTCGGCCGTCGAGGAGCTCGTGCAGCCGCTGCTGGAGGGGCGCTCGGCCGGCGTGATCTCCGAGGCCGGCGTCCCGGCCGTCGCCGATCCCGGGGCGCTGGTCGTCGAGGCGTGCCACCGCCGGGGCATCCGCGTCGTGCCGCTTGTGGGCCCCTCGTCGATCCTGCTTGCCGTGATGGCCTCGGGACTGAACGGGCAGTCGTTCGCCTTCAACGGTTATCTCCCGGTGAAGCCGCCCGAACGGGCCCGGGCAATCCGTTTCTTCGAACGGCGGGCTCATGCCGAGGGGCAGTCGCAGCTCTTCATCGAGGCGCCCTACCGCAACGTAAAGCTCTTCGAACAGCTGCTCCAGCTGCTGGCGCCGCAGACCCGGCTGACCGTGGCGATGGATCTCTCGGCCCCCGGTCAGTGGATCGAAACCCATGCGGTCGAGGAGTGGCGGCGCCGTCAGGTGCCCGATATGAACAGGCGCCCGGCCATTTTCATCATCGGATAGCTTCCCGGCGGCGGCTTGGTATGCAATTTGCGCCGGAGAAAGCGGAAAAACCGAAAAAATACGAGATATGAAAAAGGAAAAAGTTTATAATGAGGCTGTTGAGGACGAGGTGAAGGCCTCCTCCGAAACGGGAGGAACACCGCACGAAGAGGCTGCGGATGCCAATGTGGCAGACGAATCGCCGGAGACGTCTGACACAATGGCAGTCGGGGGCGATTCGTCCGAATCCGATGCCGCCACGGAGTTGGAGTCCGTGCTGGCCGAGTGGCAGGACAAATACCTGCGTCTGCAGGCCGAGTTCGACAACTACCGCAAGCGCACGCTCAAGGAGAAGATGGATCTGGTGCAGACCGGAGGCCGCGACGTGCTGCTGGAGATGCTGCCCGTGCGCGATGACGTGCAGCGGGCGCTGGCGGCCATGGAGCAGAGCGACGACATCGAGGCACTGCGTTCGGGCATCAGACTCATTTCGCAGAAGTTCACCGAGGCGCTGCGCCGCAAGGGCGTTACGGAGATCGAGGTCAAGGACAAGGAGTTCGATGCGGAGTATTGCGAGGCCGTGGCACGTTTTGCCGCGGGCGAGGAGATGAAGGGCAAGGTCATCGACGTCGTGCAGACCGGCTACATGCTGGGCGAGCGGGTGCTTCGCTTCGCAAAAGTCGTTGTAGGAGAGTAATGCCATGGCAGAGAAAAGGGATTATTACGAGGTGTTGGGCGTTGCGAAGAACGCCAATGCCGATGAGATAAAGAAGGCCTACCGCAAGGCGGCCATCAAGTACCACCCGGACAAAAATCCCGGCGACAAGGAGGCCGAGGAGAAGTTCAAGGAGGCTGCGGAGGCCTACGACGTGCTTTCGAACCCGGACAAGCGGGCCCGCTACGACCAGTTCGGCCATGCGGGTATGAGCGGTGCGGCCGGCGGCGCCGGCGGCTTTGGCGGTTTTAGCGGCGGCGGGTTCTCGATGGAGGATATCTTCTCGCAGTTCGGCGACATCTTCGGCGGACATTTCGGCGGCGGGTTCCGTTCGTCGTCCGCGGGAGGCGGGCGCCGCGTGAACCGCGGGTCGGACATCCGCATCAAGGTGAAACTGACGCTGGAGGAGATCGCCTCGGGCGTTACGAAGAAGCTGAAGATCTCGAAGACGGTCGCCTGCGACAAGTGCGGCGGCACGGGTGCCAAGGATGCCAATGCCTATGCGACGTGCTCGACCTGCAACGGTGCGGGTTACGTTACGCGTGTGGAGAACACCTTTTTCGGCCGCATGCAGACGCAGGGTGTCTGCCCGACGTGCGGCGGTACGGGCAAGGTGATCACCGCGACGTGCGACAAGTGCAAGGGCGAGGGAACGGTGCGCGGCGACGAGGTCGTTGAGATTCAGATTCCCGCTGGAGTGGGTGAGGGCATGGTCCTCACCGTCTCGGGCAAGGGCAATGCCGCGCGCCACGGCGGTGTGAACGGCGATCTGCAGGTGCTGATCGAGGAGGAGCCGGATCCCGAACTGGTGCGCGACGGCAACGACCTGATCCACAACCTCAACATTACGGTTACGACGGCCCTGCTGGGCGGTACGGTCGAGGTGCCGACGGTCGGCGGCCGGGCGAAGATCAAGATTGCTCCGGGCACGCATGCCGGCAAGGTGCTGCGGTTGGCCGGCAAGGGTCTCCCGGAGGTGAACGGCTACGGGCGCGGCGACGAGCTGATCGTCGTGGACATCACCATCCCGTCGAAACTCTCGTCCGAGGAGAGACGCCTGGTCGAGCAGCTGGCCCAGCAGCCGGGCTTCCAGCACGCCGAGTCGGTCAAGAACCAGAATATTTTCGAGCGCATGAAGAGCTTTTTCCGGTAAGGAGGATGCGAAAGCAACGGAAAATTCGTACCTTTACCGCGAGTGGAGGAACGAATTTTTCGTATCGGGAGGGGCGGCAGGAGTGCCGTGGCATCCCTGAACTACCTTCGGGCGGAACGCACCCGCCGCTTTGCGACAGGCTTCGGTCTGCGGCGGCGTTCCGGAATCCTTCGCGCTTAATTTCAAGAGACGATCGCCATGTTAGGTTTTTCACCTTTTAAGAAGCACGCCAACAAGTTCAACTACATCCCGCGCTACTACGATCCCGAAAAGGAGGAGCGTGAGCAGCGGCGTGCCGAGTTGCGCGGAGAACGCGCCGAAGATGCCGAGCGGGAGTATGTCCCCGGGCAATATGTCCGTACGCAGCGGGCCGCACGCGCCGCGCGGCATGCCGGCAAGGACGACTGGGGCCGTATTCGGGTGCTGAAACTCGCCGGGGCCGTTGTGCTGATCCTGCTGTTCGTCTACCTGCTCTACCCCAGACTGGCCGAGGTCTTCATCCGGGCCACGTCGCGTCCTGCCGTACAGACGCAGGTCGAGGAGGACGGGTTCAATCCCTATGCTCCGATCCGGATCGTGCCGAACGACTACGAGGAGGGTGATTACGAGGAGGAGTAGATGGCTGACAAGATCATATTGCTGCCCGAGGTTGTTGCCAACCAGATCGCTGCCGGTGAGGTGGTGAACCGTCCGTCGTCGGTGGTCAAGGAGATGATGGAGAATGCCATCGACGCCGGGGCCTGCAGCGTGAAGGTTAATTTCCGCGACGGCGGCAAGGAGCTGATCCAGATCGTGGACGACGGCTGCGGTATGTCGCCCATCGACGCCCGGATGGCTTTCGACCGCCATGCCACGAGCAAGATCCGCTCCGTGGAGGATATCTATGCGCTCCATACGTTCGGCTTCCGCGGCGAGGCGCTGGCTTCGATTGCGGCCGTGGCGCAGGTCGAGCTGCGCACGCGTCAGGCCGACGACGAGATGGGTACCGCCGTCGAGATTCACGGCGGGCAGTTCCTCTCGCAAACGCCCGTGATGTGTCCCGCGGGGTCGCAGTTCTTCGTGCGCAACCTCTTCTTCAATGTCCCGGCGCGACGGCGCTTCCTGGAAAAGAGCACGACATCGGCAACGCAGATCAAGACCGAGTTCCAGCGTGTGGCGCTCTGTTACCCGCAGGTTGCCTTCGAACTCTATGCCAACGACGCTCCGATCCTGTCGCTGCCCGCCACGTCGCTTGCGGGCCGTATTGTCGATATCGTGGGACGGCACATGAAGCAGAACCTGCTGGAGATCGATGCCGACACCTCGATTGCCCGGGTTGCCGGCTACGTCGGGCGGCCCGCCGCGGCCAAGAAACGCAATGCCGAGCAGTATCTCTTCGTCAATGGGCGATATTTCAAGAGCCCATATCTGACGAGCGCGATTCTGAAAGCCTATGAAAAACTGATCCCTGCAGGCGAGCAGCCCTCCTATTTCCTCTATCTGACGATTGATCCTGCGCGTATCGACGTCAATGTCCATCCGCAGAAGATCGAGGTGAAATTTGCCGACGAGGAGGCCATCTGGCAGATCGTCCATGCCGCCGTGCGCGAGACGCTTGCCAAGACGGGCGCCGTGCCGCTGATGGATTTCGACCGCGCGGGCCAGGTGGAGATTCCCGTCCTGCGGCGGGGCGTCGTCTACAACGAACCTTCGGCCATGTCGAACGAGAATTACAACCCTTTCCGGGAGTCCTACATCGACCCTACGGCTCCCGATCCGAATGTCGATTTCACCGGGTTCGATGTCCCTTATGACGGAGGTGCCGTTGCTGATCCGGGTTCGGCTTCACGGAATGCCGCGGCGGGACTCCGTTCTGCCGCAGGCCGTGTCCCCGGGCTTTCGTACGGGGATGACACGGCTTTCGACGAATTCGAGTCGGCCTCGGATTTCGCACCCGAGCAGGCTTCCGCCCCGGGCTCTCCGGCCGGTGATGCGGAGACCTTCGAGATCGCTTCCGAAGCCCTTGCCGGCGGGAGTATGCTTGATTTCATCCCTTCCGGCGCGGATCCCGTGCAGCAGCGGCTGGAGGTCGGGCTGCATCCCGAATTTTCCGATCCGCTGCCGTTGGGAAACGGCTATCTCGCCGCGCTGCTCGACGGGCGTTTTGTCGTCGTCGATATCCGCCGGGCCCGGGAGCGGCTTCTTTACGAGGAGTACCTCCGAATGCTGGGCTGCGGCAAGGCCGTAAGCCAGCAGCTGCTTTTTCCCGAGTCTCTGACCCTCTCGTCCGAGGAGTATGCGCTGCTCGAGGAGCATGCCGTGGAGTTTGCGGCCCTGGGCTTCGACATCGACTGCTGCGGCGAGGGGAATATCGAGGTGAAGGGGACCCCGGCCGACCTTCCGTCGGAGGGGATCGACCGGCTGGTTTTCGATCTGCTTCAGGCATTCCGCACGCCGCTTTCTGCGGCCGACATGCGGCGTGAGCAGCTGGCAACGCTCCTGGCCCGCAGTGCCGCCCGCACCACGCCGCGGAGTATCTCCCGCGAGGAGGCTGCGGCATTGCTCGCGCAGCTGGCCGGAGCCGATAATATGAGCTTCTCGCCGTCGGGAAAGGCGATTCTTGTCGAAATCACGCCCGAAGAGCTGCGGAGCCGACTGGGATAATCCGGATAATTGGATTATCTTTGCATGAATTTTTTTGCGAACGGCGCCTGTCCCGGCGCGGGGCCTCTCCGGCGGACGACAGCGGACGGGACGGGAGCAAGGTAACGAGTTGCTGTTTATGAACAACTATTTCCAGACCCCTCCGGTGGTCAAGAATCTGATAATCGTCAATGTCCTGGTCTTCATGGCCACGACGCTGCTGCCCGTGGGCAATGCGATCTTTGATTTCGGATCCCTGTGGTTCGGAGCCTCGCCCTATCGGGAGTTCCACACCTATCAGTTCATCACCTACATGTTCCTGCATGCCGACATGGGGCACATCTTCTTCAACATGTTCGCCCTGTGGATGTTCGGCCGCACGCTGGAGTATGAATTGGGCTCGAAGCGCTTTTTGATCTATTATCTGGTCTGCGGCGTCGGTGCGGCGTTGATCCAGATCCTGACGGCCTG
>DWWQ01000008.1 GCA_019119615.1 Candidatus Alistipes stercoravium
TTCCGCAAATTCGATTATGTCTATTACGGCGACATCCTGAAATGGATCAAGTACACCAATTCGCTGAAACTGCGCATGGCGATGCGGCTGTCGTATGTGAAGCCGGATGTTTCGAAGGCGAAGGGCGCCGAAGCGATCGCCGACGGGGTGATCACGGCGAACGCCGACAATGCGATGATGCACGCCCCGGAGAACCGCACGGCGCTGATCTACAACGACTGGGGCGACCACCGCGTGGCCGCGGACATCATCAGCTACATGAACGGCTACAACGACCCGCGCCGTGCGGCGATGTTCACGCAGGGGACGTGGAACAAGAAGAGCGACTACTACGGCATCCGCGTGGGCATCGACCCGCGGGACAAGTCGACGATGGTCAATGCCTTCTCGAACCAGATCGTGAGCAGTTCTTCGCCCTACCTGTGGTTCAACGCTGCGGAGGCGACGTTCCTGCGCGCCGAATGGGAACTGCGTTGGGGCAGTCTGGATGCTGCAAAGGAGCTCTACGAGGATGCCATTGCGCTGTCGTTCGAGGAGCGGGGTGTTTCGGGCGCCGAGAGCTATGCGGCGAGCACGGCGAAGCCCGCGAAATACATCGACCCGATGTCGGAATATTCGGCGGACGCTCCGGCAAGCGACATTTCGATCGCCTGGGAGGCGGGCGACACGGAGGAGGTCCGGGAGCGGAACCTCGAACGGATCATCACGCAGAAGTGGATCGCCATTTTCCCGCTGGGGATCGAGGCGTGGTCGGAGTACCGGCGCACGGGCTATCCGCGGCTGTTGCCCGTTGTGGAGAACAAGTCGGGCGGCACGGTGGATTCGCGCTACGGACTGCGGCGCATACCTTATCCGGTTGAGGAGTACACGGAGAATCCCGTACACCTGCAGCAGGCCATCGAGATGCTCGGCGGCCGCGACAACGGCGGCGTGCGGGTCTGGTGGGATGTCAAACCTTTACAATAACGGACTATGAAAAAGATCAGAATATACCTGCCTGTTGTGGCGATGCTGCTGCTCACCGCGGGGTGCAGCGACTGGACGCAGATGGAGCCTGTGGATCAGCAGCCCGTGCGGCCTTCGGAGCAGAATCCCGAACTGTGGGCGCAATATACGGCGGCGTTGCGGGCCTATAAGGCGAGCGACCACACGCTCGTTGTGGCGAGCTTCGAGAACGGATCGACTACCCCCACGAGCGAGAAAGATTGCCTGCGCAGCCTTCCCGACTCGCTTGATGCCGTCTCGCTGACGAATGCCGACAACTTCTCGGCTTATGACGCAGAGGATCTCGTAGTTCTCAAGGAGAAAGGCACGCGGGTGCTCTACTTCGTGGACTATGCGGCGCGGAGTGCCGAATGGAAGGACCTCGCGGCGCTGACCGACTACCTCGACGGGGTTGTGGCCCGGGTGCGCGAACTGGGTCTGGACGGCTTTTCGTTCTCGGGGCTCCCGTCCTACGGCGACGAAGCCTCGCAGACAGCCCAACAGACGGTAGCGGCGCTGTTTCTGGAAAAGTTCGGAGCCGTGGCCGGGCCGGGCAAGTCGCTGACACTCTTCTTCGAGGGCGACCCGCAGTTCCTGACTGCGGAACAGCGTGCGAAGGTCGATTATATTGTGCTGGACACCCGGGAGACGGACAACGCCAGCGACCTGAAACTGCAGGTCCTGCGGGCCCTGGAGATGGAGAACGTCGCGGCGGACCGGCTGCTGCTGGGCGCGATGACCGAATATGAGTTCCTCGATGAGGACAAGACGGCTTCGGACGCCATCTCTGCCCTTGCCCTGCGCATTCCGGAACTTGGCCCGCTGGGCGGACTGTGCATCTATGATGCGAATACGGACTATTTCGGCAGCGAGATCATCTACGCTTCCAGCCGTGCCGCCATCCAGTTGTTGAACCCTGCAAAATAAGCCTGACATGAAAAGAGTCTATCAATATGCTTTTGTGCTGCTTGCGACGGCGGTGGCCGCTGCGGGCTGCAAGAACGACGAATACGACAACCGCTCACCCTTCGATAACGTGGTCTACCTCGATGTTGCGGAGGCGGATGCCACCCAACTGACAACCTTCAAGAAGACGCTTCCGACCCTCGAACGCGACTTTTCGGTGGTGATGAGCTACCCGGCGTCGCAGGATGTGGAGGTTACGGTGGAGGTCGAACCGGCCCTTGTCGCCGATTTCAATGCCTGCAACGGAACGTCGTGGACCATGCTCGACGACTCCTATTACGAACTGGCGGAGAATACCGTGACGATCCCGGCCGGAAAGACCATCTCGGACCGACTGTCGCTGATGCTCAAGAATCTCGATGGCTCGGGTGATGTGGCCGAACTTCCGATCGACGAAACCTACCTGCTTCCGGTGACGATCCGCAGTGCAAGCGGCGGAGTGTCGCTGCTGGGAAGTTCCGCGACGGCCTACTACGTCGTGAAACGCTCTTCGGCGATCACCTCGGCGGCGTCGCTGCGCGACAACTGGATCAACTTCCCGACCCTGGACAAGGCAGGTCCGCAGAGCGACCTGTTCAACAACCTCACGGCCGTAACCTACGAGGCCATTATCCGCGTTGACGACTTCTCGAAACACTCCGAGATTTCGACCATCATGGGTGTCGAGAACTACCTCCTGCTGCGCATCGGCGATGCGTCGTTCCCGCGCCAGCAGTTGCAGTTCGACGGCACGGGGGATGCTGCTGCAACGCCGGGCTTCGGCAAGTTCCCCAAGAAGGACGAATCGAAACTCCTGAATGCCGGGGAGTGGTACCACATCGCCGCAACGTACAGCTACGCCACGCGCGAGGTCTGCATCTACGTCAACGGCCAGTTGCAGAGCCGCGGCACCGACCTCGGCAATCCCGCCTCGACGCCTTTCAACCTGGCTGGCCGGGCTTTCTACGACCTCTACCTGCAGGATCCTGTCAAGTATGAACAGTACAAGGGCTGGGGCAATTTCCGGCAGTTCTTCCTCGGCAAGTCCTACGATGACACGCGCCAGCTGAACGGCGACATCACCGAGGTCCGCGTTTGGAATGTGGCCCGTACCGAGCAGGAGATCTGGGAGAACATGTACGACGTCGACCCGCAGACGCCGGGGCTGATCGGTTACTGGAAATT
>DWWQ01000009.1 GCA_019119615.1 Candidatus Alistipes stercoravium
ACCTTCACCGACTCGGAGTGGGGCGACGGCCGTGAGGATGTCGATGTCTTCGCCCCCACGGCGCTCGACTGCCGCCAGTGGGCGGCCATCGCCCGCCAGGCGGGCATGAAGGGGATCATCCTCACGGCCAAGCATCACGACGGATTCTGCCTCTGGCCCAACCCCGCAAGCCGCCATACCGTGGCCCAGAGCGCCTGGCGCGGCGGGCAGGGCGACGTGCTGCGCGAACTTTCGGAGGCGTGCCGCGCGTACGGGCTCAAGTTCGGCGTCTACATCTCGCCGTGGGACCGCAACGACCCCTCCTACGGCACGGACGACTACAACGAGGTCTTCTGCCGCACGCTCGAGAGCGCTTTGGGCAGCTACGGCGAGGTCTTCGAACAGTGGTTCGACGGCGCCTGCGGCGAGGGCCCCAACGGCAAGCGGCAGGTCTACGACTGGGCGCGTTACCACGAGACGGTCTACCGCCTCCAGCCCGGGGCGGTGATCTTCAGCGACACGGGCCCCGGCTGCCGCTGGATCGGCAACGAGGCGGGCATGGCGGGCCGCACCTGCTGGTCGCGTCTCGACACGACGGGCTTCGGGCCGGGCGCCGGCCCGGCGCGCGACACGCTCAACTGCGGCAACATGCGCGGCGAGGCGTGGATCCCCGGCGAGGCCGACGTCTCGATCCGCCCGGGGTGGTTCTACCGCGCCTCGGAGGACGACCGCGTGAAGTCGCTCGCCGAACTGCTCAGGATCTACTACGCCAGCGTGGGCCGCAACGCCCTGCTGCTGCTCAACGTCCCGGCGGACCGTCGGGGACTTCTTCCGGCGGTTGATTCCGTGCGCCTTGTGGAGTTCCGCGCGGCACTCGATACGATCTTTGCGCGCAACCTGGCCGAAGGGGCCCGCATCGAGGCCTCGAACACCCGCGGCGGCGACCGCCGTTATGCCGCGGCAAACCTGCTGGACGACGATTTCGACAGCTATTGGGCTACGGACGACACGGTGCGCAGCGCGACGCTGACGCTCCGTTTCGACGCGCCGCGGACCTTCAACCGCGTGCAGTTGCAGGAGTACATCCCCCTCGGACAGCGTATCACCCGTTTCCGCATCGAGACGCTCGACGCGGCGGGCAACTGGTGCGAGGCGGCGCGCGAGACGACCGTCGGTTACAAACGCATCGTGCCGATTGCCCGGACGACGACCGCGGCCCTGCGCATCTCGATCGATGGGGCGCTGGCCTGCCCCGTACTCAACGGTGTGGGGCTCTACCTCGACGAGGTAACGCTCGACGCACCCCTTGCCGAGCGCGACAAGCAGGGTCGCATCACGCTGACGGCACCCGCCGGGGCCGAGATCCGCTATACGACGGACGGCACCGCCCCCACGGCCTCCTCGCCGCTTTACGAAGGACCGATCACGGAGATGGGGCCCTGCCGCCTGCAGGCCCTCGCCCTCGACGGGAAGCGGAGCAGCAGCGTCGCAAGCTATGAGTGGGACATCGCTCCGGCGGCGTTCCGCATCGTGGCCCCCGAGGGTGCCGACGGCGCGGCGGACGGCCTTTCGGACGACGGCGCCGAACCGCTGACGCGCGGCGCGCTGCTCGATGCCGCGCAGCCCCTCGTGCTCGACCTGGGCAAGGTGCACCGCCTCACGGGCTGCTTCTACGAGCCGCTTGCCGAAGGGCGCGGCGGCTGCCTGGTGCGTTACGACCTTTCGGTCAGCCGCGACGGCCGCACCTGGAGCTGTGTGCGCAGCGGCGCCCTGTTCGACAACATCATCAACTCGCCCGGCCGCCGCACGGTGCCGTTCGATGCGCCGCTCGACGTCCGCTACCTGCGTCTGACCCCCGTGGAGACGGGCTCCTCGCCCACCTACGGCGTCGGCGAATTCGGCGTACTGACCCGCTGACCGGAGGCCCTGCTGACCGGGAGGCTCCGCAAATCGGTTGGCCCGCAGACCCGCAGACCCTCTGATCGGCTGACTGGCTGGCCGGGCGGTTCCGCGGCGACGCCCCTGACAAAAGAAGAGGAGCGACCTGACAAAAGGTCGCTCCTCTTCTTTATGATGGCCGGCCGGATTCCGGGCCCGGCTCCTGCGGGTTATCGTTCGCGCAGGTGCTGCTCCCACTTCCAGGCCGCGGCGAGCGTCTCGTCGAGCGTCCGCTCGGCCTTCCAGCCCAGCTCGTTGTTGGCCAGCGTCGGGTCGGCCCAGATGGCGACGATGTCGCCCTCGCGGCGCGGTGCGATGCGGTAGTTGAGTTTCAGGTGGTTCACCTCCTCGAATTTGCGGACCAGCTCGAGCACCGAGACGCCGCGTCCCGTGCCGACGTTGAAGACCTCGTAGGCGGCCTTGTTGCGCTCCTCGATCATGCGGCCGATGGCGGCGACATGCGCCCGGGCGAGGTCCACGACGTCGATGTAGTCGCGGATGCACGATCCGTCGGGCGTCGGGTAGTCGTCGCCGAAGACCGAGAGGCACTCGCGGATCCCCGCGGCGGTCTGCGTGATGTAGGGCACGAGGTTCTGCGGCACGCCGCGCGGCAGTTCGCCGATCAGGGCCGAGGGGTGTGCGCCGATGGGGTTGAAGTAGCGCAGGGCGATGCCCTTCATTCCCTCGTAGGCGCCGACCGAGTCGCGGAGGATATCCTCGCACATCTGCTTCGTGTTGCCGTAGGGCGAGGTGGCCGGCTTGCGCGGCGTCTGCTCCGTAACGGGCTGCTTGTCGGGTTCGCCGTAGACGGTGCACGACGAGGAGAAGACGATGTTGTGGCGTCCGTATTCGCGCATGAGCGCGATGACGTTCATAAACGAGGTGAGGTTGTTGCGGTAATACTCCAGGGGCTTGTGCACCGATTCGTTCACGGCCTTCGAGGCCGCGAAGTGGATGACCGAGTCGAACGGGTACTGCTCGAAGACCTTGCGGAAGGCCTCCGCATCGCAGCAGTCGGCCTCGATGAAGGGGACCTCGACGCCCGTGATCCTGCGGACGCCCTCGACGGCGCCGATTTCGCTGTTGGAGAGGTTATCGACGATGACCACGTCGTATCCGGCGCGGATCAGTTCCACGGCGGTATGCGAACCGATGTAACCGGCTCCGCCGCTGACCAAAACAGAGGGTTTGCTCATTTTGATGCGATTTTTGATATTCGATTCCCAAAGATAGGGATTTTTTCGCGGGCGGGCAACTTCCGGACGGAAAAACGCCGTCGGGTTTTTCCGTCCGGCGGGCCGCGATCCGCCGCAGGCCAAAAATGCCCTTCAGCACTCTTCCGGAGGCGGTTTTCCGTGCAAACCCTGCGGCAGAGGGGCCTTCGGGCTGACAGATTGTAACCCAAAATGTGAAAAAAACGGAGGGAATGTGGCGGTTTCTCCGAAAATAGTTGTACATTTGTAACAGACTGATAGTTTACCTGCGATCTTTCATCAAAAAATTAAGAGAATATGTACGGTAAAATCAAAGAACACCTGCAGCAGGAACTCGCCGAAATCGAGGCTGCGGGGCTCTACAAGAAGGAGCGCATCATCACCTCGCCCCAGCGGGCCGAGATCGAGGTGGCCGGCCGTCCGGTACTCAATTTCTGCGCCAACCACTACCTGGGCCTCTCCGACAACAAGCGCCTGATCGAGGCTGCCAAGCGGGCGATGGACGCCCGGGGCTTCGGCATGTCGTCCGTGCGCTTCATCTGCGGCTGCCAGGACATCCACAAGGAGCTCGAGCGGGCCATCGCCGACTACTTCGGCACGGAGGATACGATCCTCTACGCCGCCTGCTTCGACGCCAACGGCGGTGTCTTCGAACCGCTCTTCACGCAGGAGGACGCCATCATCTCCGATGCGCTCAACCACGCCTCGATCATCGACGGCGTGCGTCTGTGCAAGGCCGTGCGCTACCGCTACGCCAATGCCGACATGGCCGAGCTGGAGGAGTGCCTCAAGAAGGCGCAGGCCCAGCGCTTCCGCATCATCTGCACCGACGGCGTCTTCTCGATGGACGGCAACGCCGCCCCGCTGGACCGCATCTGCGAGCTGGCCGAGAAGTACGACGCGCTGGTGATGGTCGATGAGTGCCACTCGGCCGGCGTGCTCGGCAAGACGGGCCGCGGCATCACCGAACTCTACGACCTGCGCGGCAAGGTCGATATCCTCACCGGTACGCTGGGCAAGGCCTTCGGCGGCGCCGTGGGCGGCTTCACGACGGGCCGCAAGGAGATCATCGACATGCTGCGCCAGCGTTCGCGCCCCTACCTGTTCTCCAACTCGCTGCCCCCCGCCGTGGTGGGTGCCGGCATCGAGATGTTCAGGATGCTGGCCGAGAGCAACGAACTGCACGACCGTCTGGTTGCCAACGTCGAGCACTTCCGCAAGGGCATGATGGCCGCCGGTTTCGACATCAAGCCCACGCAGTCGGCCATCTGCGCCGTGATGCTCTACGACGCGAAGCTCTCGCAGGACTTCGCCGCACGGCTGCAGGAGGAGGGTGTCTTCGTTACGGGCTTCTACTATCCGGTGGTTCCGAAGGGACAGGCGCGTATCCGCGTGCAGGTGTCGGCCGGACATACGACCGAGCAGCTCGACCGCTGCATCGCGGCCTTCACGAAGGTAGGCAAGGAGTTGAACGTTCTCAAATGATAACATGCACCCAGCCATGACGAAAGTAGCCTTGGATGCGATCGATCGCAAGATCCTCAAGTTCCTGATCAAGAACGCCCGCATGCCGTTCCTGGAGATCGCCCGCGAATGCGGCATCTCGGGAGCTGCCATCCACCAGCGTATCCGCAAGCTCGACGAGGCCGGGGTGATCCTCGGCAGCCGCCTTGTGGTGAACCCCAAGATGATGGGCTTCGACGTCTGCGCCCACGTCAGCATCACGCTGCGCGACCCGAAGCTCCTGTCGGAGGCCATCGAGGAGCTGAAGAAGGTCCCGGAGATCGTGGAGTGCCACTTCATCACCGGTGCCGGCAACATCCTCGTCAAGCTCTACTGCGTGGACAACGAGCACCTCATGCGCACGATCTTCGACGGGATCCTGCACATCCAGGGCCTCGCCTCCACCGAGACCTTCATCTCGCTGCAGGAGGTCTTCCAGCGCGAGATCAACATCGACTTCATCGAGGACCGGATCCAGTAGGGTGCCGTTCTTACAGCATTGCAACGCCGGATTCCCGCAAGGGAGCCCGGCGTTTTTCCGATTTTTACCTTGCCGGTCTGCAGTGTGAGTCCGTCATGACCTGTCTTTCAGCTGGTCAATGATCTCATCGCAGGCCATAAGTACTTTCCGGTCCATAAAATACTGGATACAGATTCCCGCAAGGACGGCAACGCACATGAAGGCTATGGCGGCGATGCCTCGCTCCGGAATGCGGAATGTGTTGTGGATTTCGGGAAACAGGAAGCACATGAGAACAATCACCAGGACCCATAAGACCGTATTGGCGATCATGTAGTTCCGCTTGAATCTCCTCAATCGGGTTACGGTCGAGAGGACATTGTCCGTGCCGTATTCCACTTTCCCGAGTTTGCGGTATATGAGCGCATAGCCGATCAGCATAAGCACATAGAACGCCGCAATCATACCGGCGAGGCGCATGTCAAGTCCCCTGATACGGGAGGCAGCCAGTGTGATCAGTATCGCTGCTCCTGCGCTGGTCATGGCGGTTTTCCTGTTTGAATCCAGCACATGGACCTTGTTTCGGAAGGCCCGTTCCATAAGTTGCCGGTTGATGATCGTCTGCTCGTCCATTTCTGCCTTGAGATACGCATAATCCGACTTCATCTGCCGGAGTTCATCCTGCAGGGATAAATTGTCATTCTGCATAGCCATTGTTTTAGATGTTCATTTTCTTGAGTTCCTCTTTGATCCTGTAGAGCTGGAAGGAGACATTCTTTACGGAAATGCCTATGACAGCCCCGATCTCTTCGTAAGACAACCCCTCGAGCCATAGGAGAATCAGGGCCCGGTCAATGAGTCCGAGTCGGTTTATCCTGTCGTACAGACGTCTTACCTGCAGTGTCCTGTCGCTTATTTCTCCGAAGAAATCAACATCGACGCTTAACGGGACATGTGTGGATTCCTTTCTCTTTTTCTTTCTCTTCTGCCCGTTGAGGCAGGTGTTGAGGCTTACGCGATAGATCCAGGTTCTGACATCGGACTCTCCGCGGAATGAGTCATATCCATTCCAGAGCCTGACCAGCACATCCTGAAAAAGGTCTTCCGCCTCCTCCCTGCTTCCGGAAAACATATAGCAGATGGTATAGACAACGCTCCTGTGCTTTTCTACCAATCGGGTGAATTCCTGTTCCTTCTGTTCCATCATGATTTCAGATTTCTACCATATTAGACAACAAAGCTGCTGAAAAACTATAATTATCGCTCATGCCCGTTTGTGCCGGGTCGGTCGGACACCGTAGCCCGAACAAATGGAATCCCCGCCAATCCGGCTGATTGGCAGGGATTCAATAAAGTGGCTTCCGTGCTTGAAACACTCTAATACTCCTCCTCGTCGTAGAAGACCTCCTCCATGAGCGAGTCGAGCTCGCGGCGCTCCTTCTTGGTCGGGCGCCCCGTGCCGCGGTCGCGGAAGACGAAGATCGTCTCGCGCGGAATGTGGAGCTTGTCGAGCTCCTCCTGCGGCGTGGTGTCGAGGCAGTAGGCCGCGACGTTCTTCGCCGGCTGGCGGCTCGACACCAGGTCGAGGACCTTGTAGGTATAGGTTACCTGCTGCTTGCGCACGGCGATGCGGTCGCCGATCTTCACCTCGCGCGACGGCTTGGCGTAGGCGTCGTTCACCGTAACCTTGTTCGTGCGGATGGCGTCGGCCGCGTCGCTGCGCGTCTTGAAGATGCGCACGGCCCAGAGGTATTTGTCCAGTCGGATATCGTCCATGATCGGGTAGTTGTTTTTCTGTCGGCGGGGTCGGCCACTTCCGGGCCGTCGTCTCCCGCCGCGGGGGTTTGTCAGCGTTCGTAGAGCGTCTCGGCGCGGGGTGTGTCGTGCGACTTTTCGTCATTCTGGCGGCTGACGCTCAGGATCATGCCCAGGGCGATGGTCGTGAAGAGCGTCGAGGAGCCGCCGCGCGAGATGAGCGGCAGCGTTTGTCCCGTCTCGGGGATGAGGTTCACCGTAACCATGATGTGCAGCAGCGCCTGGCAGGTGATCAGCAGCGCGAGGCCCAGCACGAGCAGCCCCGGGAAGGCGGTTCCGCAGCGGCGGAAGATTTCGATGGCCCGGAAGAAGATCCACAGGTAGAGCATCAGCAGCACCAGAGCCAGCAGCAGTCCGTACTCCTCGACGAAGAAGGCGTAGGCGTAGTCGCTTTCGGGGTGGATCATCTCCACGCGCATGGCGCTCTGCCCGGCGCCCTCGCCAAGGATGCCGCCGTTGTGGATGGCGATCATCGAGCGTTCGGTGTCGGTGAGGTGTTCGATGGGTTTGTCCACCTGGGTCTCGGTCCAGAGGTGGATCCAGGTCGAGACGCGGCCTTCGGCCGTCTCGCTGCGTCCGAGGTTGAGGGTCATGATCAGGACGATGCCCGCGATGCCCCAGCCCACGAGTTTCATCAGTTCGCCGAAGCGCACGCGGCCGATGAGCATCATCACCCACGAGGCCATGGCCACCAGCACGGCCGAGGAGGTGTGCGCCGGGAAGATCACCGCGCACGACACCGCGACGGGCAGGAGGATCGGAAACGTGCCTTCACGCCAGATGCGGCGCTGCACGGGCGAGGAGTGCCAGGTCCAGAAGCGCCACGAGGGGACGATGCGGACCTTGTCGATCTTCGACTGCCGGGAGGCGAGCTGCTGGGCGAGGAAGAGCACCGTGGCGACCTTCAGCGCCTCGGAGGGCTGGAACTGGAAGGGTCCGATGGGGATCCAGCGGGCGGCGCCGTTGGTCGTCGCGCCGATGAAGTAAACGGCCAGGGTGAGCAGCACCGAGAGGAAGTAGAACGGACGGGCGAAGTAGTTGTATATGCGGCAGTTGATCTTCTGCACGGCGATCAGCACCACGAGGCTCGCCGCGAGGATCATCAGCTGCTGCCGGAGGAAGTGCGACGTCGTGCGGGCCGCACTGGCGTCGTAGGCCATCTTGGCCGTCGAGGAGTAGACCACCAGGATGGAGATCACGGCCAGCGCGGCGATGATGATCCACAGCACGCGGTCGCCCGTGAAGAGGCGGACCTGCTGCCGTTCGGGAGCCTCTTCGGCCTCCTCCGGCGCTGCATTCCGCCCCCCGGCATTCCGTTCTTCGGTACTCCGGGAGGTGCGGCCGTTGCGCGGCGCGGCGTCGCGGGCCGCGGCGCCGGTCTGCCGTTCGTCGTATCCGTACTCCTCGTTGCGTTTCATTCCTCGGGAGGCGTTATACGTTCTCCACGACCCACTGCTTGAACAGTTCGCCGCGGTTTTCATAATTTTTGAACAGGTCGAAGCTGGCGCAGGCCGGCGACAGCAGCACGGCGTCGCCCTCGCGGGCGGCGGCACGGGCCGTACGCATCGCCTCGTCGAGCGACGAGGTGGAGATCACCTCGGGCACCACGCCCGTAAATTCGCGCACGAGCTTCGCGTTGTTCACGCCCATGCAGACGAGCGTGTGGACCTTGCGGCGGGCGAACTCCTTGAGAGGAGTGTAGTCGTTGCCCTTGTCCGTGCCGCCGGCGATCCATACCACCGGGCGCGTCATGCTCTCCAGCGCGTAGTAGACCGAATCGACGTTCGTGGCCTTCGAGTCGTTGATCCAGAGCACGCCCCCGCGTTCGGCCACGGGCTCCAGCCGGTGCTCGACCGGCGCGAAGTCGTAGAGCGACGTGCGGATCTGCTCCTCGCCGACGCCGGCGGCGAGGGCCGCCAGCGCGGCCGCCATGGCGTTGTAGGCGTTGTGCAACCCCTTGATCCGAAGCTTCGCGGTGTCGATCTCCACCGAGCGCCGCCCGACCGTCGCGGTGAAAACTCCGTCGCAAAGGAAGGCGTCGCCCGCGCCGCTCGCCACGGCATTCTTCGCCGCGAAGGGGAGCTGCTTCATGCGCAGGTCATATTTCGGCAACTGCTGCCAGATCACCTCGTCGTCGCCCGAGTAGATGAACCAGTCGCGCGAGTTCATGTTCTGCGTGATGCGCATCTTCGCGTCCGCATAGTTCTGGAAACAGTGGTCGTAGCGGTCCAGGTGGTCGGGCGTGATGTTCATCAGCACGCCGATGTGGGCGCGGAAACGGTACATGCCGTCGAGCTGGAAGGAACTCAACTCCAGGACGTACCAGTCGTACGATCCGGTGGCCACGGAGTAGGCGAAGCTTTCGCCGATGTTGCCGCCGAGGGCGACGTTCATGCCGGCGTCGCGCAGGATCTTGTAGATGAGCGACGTCGTGGTGGTCTTGCCGTTCGATCCGGTGATGCAGATGCAGCGCGCGCGGCCCATGTAGCGTCCGGCGAACTCCATTTCGGAGATCACCGGAATGCCCGCCTCGCGGATCTGCCGCACGACGGGTGCCGTCTCGGGGATTCCGGGCGACTTGATGACCTCCGAGGCCGCGAGAATCCGCTCCAGGGTGTGGCCGCCCTCTTCGTAGGGCACCTGCCAGGCGTCGAGCCGCTCGCGGAAGCGTGCGGCGATCGTTCCCGAATCCGAAAGGAAGACCTCGAAGCCCTCCTTTTTGGCGAGGATCGCGGAACCGTAACCGCTGATGCCTCCGCCGAGTACGACGATGTTCTTGTGTCGCATAGGGGTTGTTCTGTATGGGTTCTGTCCGATGCCGGGCGGCGCGGAGTCCGTCGCGGCGTCGTTTTATCGTGTCTTGAGCGTTACGAGCGTGATGGCCGCCAGCAGCAGCGAGATGATCCAGAAGCGCGTTACGATCTTCGTCTCGAAGATGCCCTTCTTCTGGTAGTGGTGGTGTACGGGCGACATGAGCAGGATGCGCCGGCCCTCGCCGTACTTGCGCTTGGTGTACTTGAACCAGCTGACCTGGAGCATCACCGAGAAGCTCTCGACGAGGAAGACGCCGCAGAGCAGCGGCAGCAGCAGCTCCTTGCGGATGCAGAGGGCGAAGACGGCGATCACGCCGCCGATCGAGAGCGACCCCGTGTCGCCCATGAAGATCTGTGCCGGGAAGGAGTTGTACCAGAGGAATCCCACGAGGGCGCCGGCCAGCGCCGCGGCGAAGACCACCAGCTCGCCGCTCTGGGGGATGTACATGATGTTGAGGTAGTCGGCGTAGACGATGTGCCCCGAGAGGTAGGCCAGCACGCCCAGCACGGTAACGATCGGCACCGAGACGCCCGTAACGAGTCCGTCGAGCCCGTCCGTGAGGTTGGCGCCGTTCGAGACGGCCGTAACGACGAAGATCGCCACCAGGACGTAGAGCAGCCACGTCGCCGTTTCGTTGCCGCCGGTGAGCCAGCCGTAGTCGAACTCGTTGTCTTTGATGAAGGGGATGGTCGTCTGCGTGGTCTTGACCGACTCGGAGTTGAGCAGCACGGTCTGCTGGACGCTCTGGACCGTTTCGCCGCGTTCGTCGAGGTAGATCGTCTCGACGGGCTGCGTGGTCTTCTCGCGGACGACGATCTCGGGCGAGAGCCACATGGTCGTGCCGACGATGATACCCAGGCCGACCTGTCCGACGATTTTGAAACGGCCCTTGAGCCCCTCCTTGCGGTGGCGGAAGACCTTGATGTAGTCGTCCAGGCCGCCGATCAGGCCGAGCCAGACGGTCGAGACGAGCAGCAGCTGCACATAGACGTTGTCGAGCTTCCCGAACAGCAGCGTCGGGACGAGGATCGCCAGGAGGATGATCACGCCGCCCATGGTCGGCGTGCCCCGCTTCTGGAGCTGGCCTTCGAGGCCGAGGTCGCGGATCTCCTCGCCGATCTGCTTGCGGCGCAGGAAGTCGATGATCCGCCGTCCGAAGATGATGACGATGAGCAGCGAGAGGATCACCGCCGCCGAAGCCCGGAACGATATGTATTGGAACATGCCCGATCCGGGCAGGTCGTACGCCTCGTCGAGGTATTTGAAAAGATGGTACAGCATGGTTGTGTTTTTTCAGTCCGCGTTGCGCGGGGCAAATTTAACGCTTTCGTCCGACAGTCGGAAATTTCCGCCCCGCTTAATGTGCGGTCAGCGCCGCGAAGGCCTTGCGGACCTCCTCGCGGTCGTCGAAGTGGTGTTTCACGTCGCCGATGATCTGGTAGGTTTCGTGTCCCTTGCCGGCGACGAGGATCACGTCGCCCGGGCGGGCGAGCATCACGGCCGTGCGGATCGCCTCGGCGCGGTCGGCGATGCGCAGGTAGCGTGCCGAGGGGTCGAGGCCCGCGATCATCTCGTCGAGGATCGCCTCGGGCGACTCGTGGCGCGGGTTGTCGGAGGTGAAGATCGCCGTCGTGGCGTACCGTACGGCGATTTGCGCCATCTCGGGACGCTTCGTGCGGTCGCGGTCGCCGCCGCAGCCGCAGACGACGATCAGCTGCTGTGCGGGGGTGCGGATCTCCTCGATCGTGCGCAGCACGTTCTCCAGGGCGTCGGGCGTGTGGGCGTAGTCCACGACGGCCGAGGTGCCGTTTGCCGCGCGGAGGATCTCGAAGCGTCCGCTCACGGGGTGCAGCGTCGAGAGCACGCGTAACACCTCCTCGCGGTCGAGGCCCAGCAGGCAGGCCGTGGCGTAGACCGCCAGCAGGTTGTAGGCGTTGAAGCGTCCGAGCAGCCCGACCCAGAGCTCGCGGCCGTCGAGGCGCAGCAGCATGCCGTCGAGGTGCATCTCGACGATCTTGCAGCGGAAGTCGGCCATCGCGCGCAGCGAGTAGGTGTGCACCCGGGCCGCGGTGTTCTGGACCATGACGCTTCCGTTGCGGTCGTCGGCGTTGGTCAGGGCGAAGGCCCCGGCGGGCAGCGCGTCGAAGAAGCGCTTCTTGGCGCGGATGTACTCGGCGAAGGTCTTGTGGTAGTCGAGGTGGTCGTGCGTGATGTTCGAGAAGATGCCTCCGGCGAAGTCCAAACCGCGTGTGCGCTCCTGGACGATGGCGTGCGACGAGCACTCCATGAAGCAGTAGTCGCAGCCTGCATCGACCATCCCGCGCATCAGGGCGTTCAGGCGGATGGCGTCGGGCGTCGTGTGCGTCGCCTCGACTTCGCGGCCGTCGATGCGGTAGACGACCGTCGAGATCAGCCCCGCGCGGTAGCCCAGCGCGCGCACCAGGTCGTAGAGCAGCGTTGCGGTGGTCGTCTTGCCGTTGGTGCCGGTGATGCCCACGAGCCGCAGCTCGCGGCTCGGGTGGTCGTAGAAGGCCGCGGCCATGTCGGCCATGGCCCCCGCGGCATCCGGCACGCGGACGTAGGCGACCCCCGGGGCGGGCATTTCGGGGATCCGTTCGCAGACGATGGCCGCGGCCCCTGCCCCGACGGCCGCCGGGATGAAGTCATGGCCGTCGCGCAGCGTGCCCGGCACGGCGAAGAAACAGTCGCCCGCGCCGACGGCCCGCGAGTCGTAGGTGAGGCCGTGGATGGCGGTTTCAGAATCGCCGAGAAGCTCCCCGACGGTGGTTGCGGAGAGCAGTTCCGAGAGTTTTTTCATGGTTATGCGTGTTTTTTCGTATTCGCTATTTCAGGGTCAGGGCGACGGAGGCACCCGGGGAGATCCGGCTTCCCGGGGCGATGCTCTGCTGCGCGACGGCGCCCTGTCCCGAGAAGCGGACCCGCAGGTTGCGGCTTTCGAGCAGGAAGAGGGCATCCTTGAGCCCCATGCCCCGCACGTCGGGCATCACGTCGCGGTCCTCCGCAATCGAGGTGATCCGTACGCGGGAGAGGCTGTCCACCGCGGTGCGTCCCCACCCCTTGCGCCGGTCGAACTCCACGCGGGGCGAGAGCTGCCCGGCGACGCGGCGGATCTGCGCGATGTCGCCGCCCTTCATCCGTTCGGGATAGCGCCGCGGGCCGTCATCGGCCACGCGGCCGTACCAGTCGTGCTCGCGGTTGTAGATGTAATCGACCATGCGCTTGACGACGGGGCCCGCCAGCGGACCGCCGTAGTAGGCCTTGCCGGCCTGTGCGCGGGTCTCGATCGTCGTGAGCACCGTATAGCGGGGCGCCTCGGCCGGGAAGAAGGCGATCATCGAGCCCAGGTAGTAGCGCCCTTCGCGGCTGCGGGCGTCGGTGATCTGCGCCGTGCCGGTCTTCGCGGCAACCCGCACGCGCGTCGTGTCGCGGAAGAAGTTGCTTGCCGTACCCTCTGTGCAGACCGCCTGAAGACACTCCCGGACGGTGTGCAGCGTCGTGCGCGAGCAGATCGACGAGGCGATCGTGCGGCTCTCGAAACGCTCCTTGACACGCCCGCCGCGGCGGAGTTCGCGCACCAGTACGGGCGAGATCATCCGCCCCTCGTTGGCAATGGCGTTGTAGAAGGTGATCATCTGGATCGGCGCCAGCCGCACGCGGTATCCGTAGGCCATCTTCACGAGCATGACCCCCGGGTCGGGCACCTTCCAGTCGGTGGTGATCGAGGGCTTCCGCTCGCCGAAGCGCTCGAGACCCACGGTTTCGCCCAGATGGAGCTCGTTGTGGAGGAAGTAGCTGTACTGCTGTTTTTTGCCCGTGATGCCGTAGCGGTCCCACATCGCCTCGGCGAAGTAGACGTTCGACGAGGAGGCCACCGCCCGGCGGAAGTCGATCACATGGTCGCCGCGGTGCGAGTCGCGGATGTTCTTCGCGGGACCCACCTGCACCGGGTCGCCGTTGTGGGTGTCGTAGGTCGTCTCGACGGGCATGTGCGCGTCGTCGAGCAGCGTGAGCATCGTCGCCAGCTTGAAGGTCGAGCCGGGCTCCATGCTGCGGCTCAGGGCGTAGTTCTCGCGTTCGGAGAAGCTGCCGTCGGCATTGCGCCCGAGGTTGGCCAGGGCGAGGATCTCGCCCGTGCGGGTCTCCATGACGATGGTCGTGCCCCAGGTGGCGTTCTGCCGCTCGAGCTGGCTCCGCAGCGCCCTGTCGGCCACGTCCTGCAGGTCCATGTCGAGCGTCGTCACCACGTCCAGCCCGTCCTCGGGCTCCTCGTGCCCGGCCCCGGCCACCCGGCCGTAGAAGCCACGCGCGATGCGCTGCCGCACGGCCACACCGTCGCGGCCTGAAAGCTCGCGGCGGTAGCTGTCCTCGATGCCGTAGTTGCCAAAGAGCGTCTTGCCCGAGTCGTCGGGACGGCCGATGTAGCCCTTGTCGCCGATCGTGCGGCGGGCCAGCCCCCCCTGCGGGTAGACGCGGTCGTCGCGCTCGACAAGGCGGTAGACCATGCCCATGTTCCAGTTCAGCAGCGGATAGCGGCGCAGGATCTCCCACTCGGCGAAATCCACCTCCCGGGGGAAGATGTTCACCGGCGT
>DWWQ01000010.1 GCA_019119615.1 Candidatus Alistipes stercoravium
TTCGTTTTGGGACTGCAAATATAGACATATTTTTTATTTTCGCCTACTTTCGGCAAAAAAAAAATCGCCGCAGCCGAAAAAAAAGGCCTCCACGGCACCACAACCGACGGTTTCCGGGAAAATTCCGTATATTTGTAGGGAACGAACCGCGCCGCAGACCGTGCAGTATTTCGAACCCCGGACCGTTTTACTTCCGGGAATGATACTAAAACCCTGCCGGGTTTCGTTCTCTGAATAGAAGTATGATTAACAAAAGTGTCATGAAAACGTGGATTATACGGACAGGAGTCCTTGCAGGAGGCTGCTTGCTCGTCGCAGCGCTTTCGAGCGGCTGCTCGTCGGCCTACTACTCCTCTTCGGCGCGGTATGCCTCCGACGACCTGTATGTGCTGCATGACCGCACGCAGATTGCCCGCAAGCAGCAGGCCGAAGCCGAAGCCCGCAAGGCGGCCGCCGAGGCGCGCCAGGCCGAATGGGAGGCCCTTTTGGCCGAAGCCGAGGCCGAAGCGGCGAAAACCGGCTATTACAAATACAGCTCAAACCCCTATGAAAACGTGCTGGCCGACGATTACGAAAGCGCCTATGCACGGCGTCTGCGCGGTTTCCAGTCGCTGACCTACAACATGCCGTCGAGCTATATCAACGCCCGGTACAGCGGGGCGTTCGACTATGTCTCGGCCTACGATCCCGCCTTCTACAACATCATCGTCATGGGCGACGAGGTCTGGGTCGAGCCCAAATACATCACCTCGATGTTCGGCACCTGGGGACGCCCCGTGGTGCTCCTCGACCCGTGGTATTACGGCTGGGCATCGCCGTCGTTCTCCCTCTCGCTGGGCAGCTGGGGCTGGAGCCTCGGATGGAGCTCCTGGTGGAACCCGTGGTGGGATCCCTGGTACCGTTCCTGGTACAGCCCCTGGTGGGGATCCTGGTACAGTTCGTGGTATAATCCCTGGTGGGGTCCGAGCTGGGGATGGCGCCCCGGATGGCCGCATCACCCGCATTGGGGACCCGGATGGGGCCCGGGATGGGGCGGCGGACACTACAATCCGAATCGGCCCGGCATCGTACACCGTCCGAGCCATCCCTACCGCTCGCAGGTTTTCGGCAGCGGCTCCTCGACGACCGTCAATCGGGCCACGAACGGCAACCGCTCCTGGCGCTCGGGAGTTTATCAGGGCGGCAACAGCAACAATAGCACCATCCGCGGATCGGGAAGCCGTTCGGGACAGGGCAGCACGATCAACTGGAACCGCGGCGGCTCCTCGAACAGCGACCGCACGGGAACCCGCCGAACCCCGTCGAACCGCAACTACAACAGCTATAACAGCTACAACAGCAACCGGAGCGGTTCGTTCAACAACAGCGGCTTCTCCGGCGGCGGAGGCGGTTTCTCCGGCGGCGGCGGACGCAGCGGCGGCAGCACGGGCTCGAGTTCGCGCGGCCGGTAACCCAATTTGTCTAACGTAAATTCGGAGTCATGAAACGTACGATTCTGACAGCCTGCGCGGTGCTGCTGCTCTGCAGCGGCGCGGCGGCACAGGGTTCCCAATATGAGTTCGGCGGTCTGGTTTTGAGCAACGACGCGATGTCCACATCGGACCTCTTCTCGCTCTCGCAACAGCGCTTCAACTTCGGCACGGCACGCTCGATGGCCATGGGCGGGGCCTTCACCTCGCTGGGTGCCGACCAGGCCTCGATGGTCATCAACCCGGCCGGTTTGGGCATGTACAGCCGCGGCGAAATCGCCCTGACGCCGATGATGACCTTCTCGCAGGCCAGTACGCCCGCAGGGCTGGCCCCTTCGGGAGCAATGCCCTTCGGGAGCAACTCGAAAAACCGCTTTGCGATCGGCAACTTCGGCGGCGTGTTCAACGTCTATGAGGGAACGGGCAAGCTGTTGAGCGTGAACTTCGGCATCGGCTACAACCGGCTGGCCGACTACAACTACAGCTACGCCTTCGAGTTCGCGGGCGGCAACCGCACCTCGTCCATCGCCGATGCCTTCAGCGTGCAGCTTGAAGCGGGCGGCGCCTATGTGAACAGCAACGGCGCGATCGCCATGGGCGGGAACGGCACCTGGGATGCGACGAACTGGCGCATCGACCCCTTCTTCTGGCCGGCTGTCGGCGGTTACAAAACCTATCTGGTCGATTACGACAAGGAGAGCGGCCTGTGGTACCCCTCCGAAATCGGCGATAACGCCACGGTAAACGGCGGCACCTCGGTACGGAGCACCGGTTCGGCCGGGGAGTTCGACATCTCGATGGGTGCGAATATCGACAACAAGTTTTATTTCGGCTTCACGTTCGGCATCCAGAACATCTACCAGAAAAAGAGCATCTACTACGGTGAGGGATACAACTACGCCGGAGGCAACGGCTACAACACGGACCAGGGCGGCGAAATCGCCGTCGATGCCAACGGCATTCCGCTCACGAACGTCATGCAGTCGATGGGCATGACGCAGACGACGACCGTCGAGGGTGCGGGCGTGAACTTCAAGGCGGGCATCGTCTACAGCCCGATCCCGAGCCTGCGGCTGGGCATGGCGATCCACACGCCGACCTTCTACTCGCTCGAACGCCGCTACTCGATGTCGTTCTCCACGGCTTCGATCGGCCCCACCTCCGAAACGGACCAGCGGCCGCACGACTACACCTCGGACACGAGTTCCGATGTGCTCGAAGACAAGGGTGATTCGGCCTGGGAGTTCGTCTCCCCGACACGCCTGATGTTCGGCGCCTCCTACACCTTCGGACAGGTGGCGATCCTCTCGATCGACTACGAGCGCGACTGGTACAACGGCATCCGCGTGAAGAACATGCCCTTCCTGCCCTACGGCCCCGCGGCCTCGGACTTCAAGCAGGACATGAAGCACTACTTCAAGGGTTCGAACACCATACGGGCCGGTCTGGAGGTGCGTCCCGTGCCGATGCTGGCCGTGCGCGCCGGATTCGGCTACAACGGTTCGATGTTGCGCGACGAGCGGACGATCCTCTCCTCGCCCGCCATCGCCAAGACGACCTACTACACGGCCGGTCTGGGCTTCTCGCTCACGCGCTCGATCTACATCGACATCGCCTACTGCTATGCCAAGGATACGACGACGCCCTACATGCTCTTCTACGGCAACAGGTATGCGGCCGACGGCGGAGCCTCGGAAATCTACCAGAGCGAGCTCTACACGACCGACTTTACCCGCCACAACGTGGCGCTGACGGTCGGATTCCGCTTCTGACGGCGCCTGCGGCGGCAGGCCGCGGCACCGGCCGCAGAATTTTGCGAATAAAAAGGTTCGTCCACACGGTCGGACCTTTTTTATTTTTGTATATTTGCACCTCGGAAACGAATTGAAATCAAACGATAAGATATGGCAAAGGAACTCAAGGACCTGACAAAGTCGGACGAGAACTATTCGCAATGGTACAACGACCTGGTGGTGAAGGCCGGGCTGGCGGAGAACTCCGCCGTACGCGGATGCATGGTCATCAAGCCCTACGGCTACGCCATCTGGGAGAAGATGCACGACGCGCTGGACAAGATGTTCAAGGAGACGGGGCATCAGAACGCCTATTTCCCGCTCTTCATCCCCAAATCCTTTTTCTCGAAGGAGGCTCACCACGTCGAGGGCTTCGCCAAGGAGTGCGCCGTGGTAACGCACTACCGCCTGAAGAACGACCCCGAAGGCAAGGGCGTCGTCGTGGATCCCGACGCAAAACTCGAGGAGGAGCTCATCGTGCGCCCCACCTCGGAGACGATCATCTGGAATACCTACAAGAACTGGATCCAGTCCTACCGCGACCTGCCGATCCTGTGCAACCAGTGGGCCAACGTCGTACGCTGGGAGATGCGCACGCGCCTGTTCCTGCGCACCGCGGAGTTCCTCTGGCAAGAGGGACATACGGCGCACGCCACGCGCGAGGAGGCCATCGAGGAGGCCACGAAGATGATCCACGTCTACGAAAAGTTCGCCACGGAGTGGATGTCGCTGCCGGTGATCGTGGGCCACAAGTCGCCCAACGAGCGTTTCGCCGGCGCCGAGGACACGCTGACGATCGAGGCGCTGATGCAGGACGGCAAGGCGCTGCAGAGCGGCACGTCGCACTTCCTGGGCCAGAACTTCGCCAAAGCCTTCGACGTGCAGTATGTCAATAAGGAGGGCAAGCTCGAATATGTATGGGCCACGTCGTGGGGCGTCTCGACCCGTCTGATGGGCGCCCTGATCATGGCCCACTCGGACAACAACGGTCTGGTACTGCCTCCGAAGCTGGCGCCGATCCAGGTGGTGATGGTCCCCATCTACAAGGGCGAGGAGCAGCTCGTGGAGATCCGCAGGCGTTTCGAGGCCATTGCCGCCGAGCTGAAGGCCCGGGGCATCTCGGTGAAGATCGACGACCGCGACAACGTCCGCTCGGGCTTCAAGTTCGCCGAGTATGAACTCAAGGGTGTTCCGGTACGTCTGGCGATGGGTCCCCGCGACATGGAGCAGGCCACGATCGAGTTGGTACGCCGCGACACACTCGAAAAGGAGACCGTCCCGCAGGAGGGTCTCGCAGACCGGATCGAAGGCCTGATGACCGAAATCCAGGAGAACATCTACCGCAAGGCACTCGCCTACCGCAACTCGATGATCACGAAGGTCGATACCTGGGAGGAGTTCCAGCGCGTACTCGACGAGAAGGGCGGCTTCGTCTCGGCCCACTGGGACGGCACGGTCGAAACCGAGGTAGCCATCAAGGATGCCACGAAGGCCACGATCCGCTGCATCCCGCTGGATGCCGAAGAGGAGGAGGGACGCTGCATCTTCACCGGCAAGCCTTCGCACCGCCGCGTACTCTTCGCCCGCAGCTATTGATCCGACGGGAAGCGTGAAACATCCGGACGCCTCTCCCGCGTCCGGATTTTTCTTTGCAGGATTCGGGCCGCGCCGACCGCGCGTGTCGAAAAAAAACGTACTTTTGTCCACCATGAAACCGGGACTACAGGAAATACAGGCGCAGGCCGAAACGCGCAAACAGGAGATCTATCGGGTAACCCTCGTGGGGCTCGTCGTCAATCTGCTCCTCTCGGGAGCCAAGCTCGCCGCGGGTATCGTCGGACGAAGCGCCGCCATGACCGCCGATGCCGTCCACTCGTTCTCGGACCTGGCCACGGATGTCGTGGTGATCGCCTTCGCGAAGATCTCGGCAAAGCCCAAGGACGAGAACCACGACTACGGACACGGCAAGTACGAGACGCTGGCCACGGTGCTCATCAGCCTCGCGCTGGCCGCCGTGGGTACGGGCATCCTCCTTTCGGGCATCCGTTCGATCCGCGTGGTGTTCGACGGCGGGACGCTGCCGCGTCCGGGGCTGATCGCACTGGTCGCCGCCGTGGTCTCGATCGCCGTCAAGGAGATCCTCTACCGCTATACGGTCCGTGTCGGCCGCCGCATCGACAGTCCGAGCGTCGTGGCGAATGCCTGGCACCACCGCAGCGACGCCCTCTCGTCGCTCGGCACCCTCGTGGGTATCGGCTGCGCCTACTTCCTCGGCGAACAATGGCGCATCGCCGACCCGATCGCCGCCCTCGTCGTAGCGGTCTTCATCTTCAAGATCGCCTTCGACCTGATCCGCTCGGGGCTGGACGAACTCATGGAGCGCTCGCTGCCCGCCGAAACCGAGGCCGAGATCCTGCGCATCGTAACGGCGGACCCCGTCGTGCGCGAACCCCACAACCTGCGCACGCGGCGCATCGGCGCCTCGATCGCCATCGAGGTGCATGTCCGCGTCGATGGGGAGATGACCGTGCGGCAGTCGCACGCCCTGACCGAGGATATCGAGCATCGGCTGCGCGAACGTTTCGGACAGGGGACGATGATCGCCGTACACGTCGAACCGACCAAATAGCGGGGTGAACGGATTTATTCCGGCACGGATTTTGCGTTGTTTTCCGAAAAAACACCGTTACAGAGCCGCTGGAGTAGAAAAAATTTGGATTTTCGGAGAAAAGTATTTACCTTGCGGATGCAAAATCCCCCGAAACGAAGCACTCCGGGGATCCGAACCGAAAGTATAGTCAGAAATTTAAAAAAAGGATTGCCTATCGAAGAAGAATTCTACTCTTAGTAACTTTAAAAGGAGAACAGAGTATGAACGTGCAAGTGTTAAGTGACCAGGTATTGCTTAATAACTACCTCTCGGGAGATCGGAGTGCCATATCCAGTTTGATCGAACGACACAGCCGCCGTGTGAAGGATTACATCCACATGATGGTCAAGGATCGGGACATCGCGGAAGATATATTCCAGGAAACTTTCATCAAAGCCGTACGCGTCATCGACGAGGGCCGCTATTCCGACAACGGCAAGTTCCTGTCGTGGATCCTGCGCATCGCCCACAACCAGGTGATCGACTATTTCCGCGCCCAGCGCCAGAACAAGTCGGTAACCGAGGCGGATGCCGGATACGACATGCTCGGCACGCTGCGCTTCGCCGAACGGACGGTCGAGGACTCGATGGTCAGCGACCAGATCGAACGCGACGTGCGGGCGCTGGTCGAACTGCTGCCCGCCGAACAGCGCGAAGTGGTGATGCTGCGCTATTTTTCCGGCCTGAGCTTCAAGGATATCGCCGAGCAGACCGAGGTGAGTATCAATACCGCCCTGGGACGCATGCGCTACGCGCTGATCAACCTGCGGCGCATGATCAAGGAAAAAAATCTGGTTTTAAGCTGATCCCGATACAATATTCCCTCCGGCGGCCCGTTATATATATGAACGACAACCTAAGATGCCTATGGAGGATATTGACAAAAACGAGGTTTCAAACAACGGCATCTCCGAGGACGAGGATCTGATGATGCGGGAGGTAATACAGGGTGATGCGGATCTATACTATTTGCATCATTACCTCTCGGAGATCTTCCGAAAAGGGGATAATTTTTAAGGGTTAATTTTTGATGGGGGAGGGGGCCGAGACGGCCCCCTCTGTTTTTGGGGAACCGGTACCCTGCCGGGGAACAGGCAGCGGGCGGATATCCTTACAGATATCCGCCCGCTGTACTTTTCATCGGAAGAGGAGTCAGCTCTTTGCATCCAGGACACGGTGTGCATGGCGCAGCTGGAAAGCCATCGAGCAGGCGCCGGCACCGGCGAAGAGCAGCGAAACGCCCACCCAGACCAACACGGCCGTCGAGCCGAATACGAGCGGCTGCAGGAGAATCCACAACGAGCAAAGCAGCAGCAGGATTCCCGTAAAGATGGTCCAGCCGGCACCGTGAATGCCGAGCGTCGTCATGTCGCCGCCGAGGCCGATCGTCGAGAAGCTGCGCATCAGCAGCCAGAAGCCGAGAATGATCGGCAGCGCCACTTCGGATATGGCGACGTTGGAGATGAGGATCAGTCCGAGGATGATCTCGATGACGCCTCCGGCAAGCATCCATCCGCGTCCGGTGATGAAATGGCGGCTTGTGGCGGCCAGCGCGGTCTCGAATACGCCCGAGAAGAAGATCAGCCAGCCGAAGAGCACCGCAAGGCCCAGATAGCTCTGCTGCGGGTAGAAGAAGATCGCAACGCCGACGGCCAGAAGAAGAACTCCGACCAGAAGCAGGAGCCACCAATGACGGATGGCACGTTTCGAATTTTCAACGAGGAAAGACAATCGATCCATAATAAATAATAATGTGTGTTATTGTTCCTCGCAAAAGGCGCAATTTGCGTGCCACGCCGTATCGGAGAACGGGAGCGTACGGGCCGCAATGCGAACCTGCAGCCCGCACGGAAGATAAAATCGCACGCTCCGGGACAGGAAGCGGAAATATCCGCTATCTTTGCCGACGCAATCCGGGTGTTTTATGGCTGCATTGACGAAGGAACTGACCGTAGGGAAGCCTTTGACGCTGATTCTCAACTTCACGCTACCCCTGCTTCTGGGAAACCTCCTCCAGCAGACCTACTCGCTGGTCGATGCGGTGATCGTGGGACGTTTTCTGGGTATCGACGCCCTGGCGTCGGTCGGTGCCAGCACGTCGGTCGTCTTCCTGATCCTGGGCTTCTGCAACGGCTGCTGCGGAGGCTTCGGCATTCCCGTGGCACAGAAGTTCGGCGCCCGCGACTACGCCGAGATGCGCCGCTATGTCTTCGTCAGCCTGCGCCTCGCGGCGGTCATGTCCATAGCGCTCGCCGTAGTAACGAGTCTGCTCTGCGGCATCATCCTGCGCATCATGCAGACCCCCGAAACGATCTTCCGAGGCGCCTACGCCTACCTGCTCGTAACCTTCATCGGCATCCCCTGCACCTTCTACTACAACCTGCTGGCCTGCGTGATCCGCGCCCTGGGCGACAGCCGGACCCCCTTCTGTTTCCTGCTCTTTTCGACGGTGCTCAACATCGTGCTCGACCTGGTCTGCATCCTCCTGCTGGGATGGGGCGTGGCCGGAGCGGGCATCGCCACGGTCTTCTCGCAGGGCGTATCGGCCTGGCTCTGCTACCGCTACATGATGCGCCGTTTCGAGGTGCTGCGGAGCACGCCCGAGGAGCGGCGCTACAACGGCCGGCTGGCCCGGCGGCTCCTCTCGATCGGCGTGCCCATGGGCCTGCAGTTCTCGATCACGGCCATCGGCAGCATCATGCTCCAGAGCGCGAACAACGCCCTGGGCACAGCCTGCGTTGCCGCCTTCACGGCCGCCATGCGCATCAAGATGTTCTTCATGTGCCCGCTCGAAAGTCTCGGCATCGCCATGGCTACCTACGGCGGCCAGAACTACGGCGCCGGCAAGCCCGAACGGGTCTGGCAGGGCGTCAAGGCGAGCTCGCTGCTGATGATCGTCTACTGGGCCTTCACCTTCGTGGTGCTGATAACCTCGGCACAGTCGCTGGCGCGGCTCTTCGTCAGCGCCTCGGAGACCGAGATCCTCCAGGACACGGCACTCTTCCTGCATGTCTCCGTGTCGTTCTTCCCCGTGCTGGGGTTGCTCTGCATCCTGCGCTATACGATCCAGGGCGTGGGATTCACCAAACTCGCCATGCTCTCGGGCGTCTCGGAGATGATCGCCCGCATTCTGGTCAGCCTCCTCGCCGTACCGGCCTTCGGATACATCGCCGTCTGCTTCGGCGACCCCACGGCCTGGATCTGCGCCGACCTCTTCCTCATCCCGGCCTTCTGGTATGTCTACCGGCACCTGCTGCGGATGACGCGCCGCACGGCCGCAGCCTGACCCGCCGCAATCCCGGACCACCCTACCCTACGGCCCCGCCCGCGGCCGTCCCATCCTTCCCGACAAAAAAGGCGGAGGTTCATGCATGCATGAACCTCCGCCTGTCTCGATCCCCGAAATCGTTCCGGGGCCTTTGTCCTTAAGGCGGGGATTTCAGAAATCCCTCCGCCCGAGGGTCCTATCGGGAAGCGATACGGCAATAGGCATCGTATCGTTCCAGGACATCCTCGACATAGGCAAGAGTCTGGCGGCTTCCCGTAAAGCGGCCGCAGCGCACAACCTCGTTCTCATAATATTCGGGTTGTGCCTTGAGGGTTAGGTAACGGGCCACGACCTCCCACGAATTGGGGTTCTCCCCGTGGGCACAGGCCAGACGCCGCGCATCGGCGACGTGTCCGATACCTCCGTTGTAGCAGGCCAGGACGATGCTCATCCGGTCCGTTTCGGAGACTCCCTGCGGGATTCCGAGCGATGCCTCGATCTTCGAAAGCAGCTTGTTCGCCAGACGTACGTTGGTCGCCGGGTCGGAGACCATCTCCACTGGAACGTCGAACTGGCGGGCTACCGAAGGCATGATCTGCATCAGCCCCTTCGCGCCGCTGCGCGAGGTGATGTCGGGCGTAAAGCGCGATTCATGGTAGGCAATCGCCGAGAGCAGGCGCCAGTCGTTACCCTCCTCCTCGCTGATCGTGCGGATCAGCGGATCGTAATTCGAGATAACGCAGGCAGGTGTCTCCTTGAGCAGGAGATCCAACGGAGTGATCTCCTCCAGGGCTTCGTCGTTCAGGCCGTCATCCGTCGCGGGGGTACTGAATCGGACATTGAAGCCGTAAAATGTCGTGAAAATAGTTAAGAACGCTAAAGTTAAAACAGTCTTCTTTAACATGAAAGGTTGTTTTGCGGGCAGCTCACACCGCGCAGAACAGTACGCTAATCATAGAATCCCCACGAAATGCCGATCTTGAACATACCCGGATTGAGCGGATAGCCGGCGGCCGAGAAGTACTCCCCGTTGCCGAACAGCCCCTTGTTCACATGCTGGTATTTCAAGAAGATACGCATCCGTTTCCACTTTCCCATGACGAAAGCGTCCAGGTAGGGATAGTTCCCCACCTCGGTCTCCCGCTGGTTGTAATACACCGACAAAGCCGGATTGTACCCCGGCGCATAATACCGCGTATTGTAACGACCGTCGAGGCCGATCTGCACGCGCAATACGTCGCGCACGACCCAGAACTCGTAATAATACGACAGAAAAGCGCTCAGGAGCGGAACGGGGATGACTTCCTGATCCGTACTCCACTGCAACAATACCCTGTTGTCCAGATGAAGTCCGCCTAAACGGAAATCCTTGCGAGCATACGCACTCGTCAGGCCGACGCTTCCGCCGTGCTGCGCGATACGGGCATCGGGACCGTAGTAGATCTTGTCCGTGATGACGCTCTGCCACGCCCCGACCTCAAAAGCATAGTCGGGGATCGAAAACTTCGCCTCGAAACGAGTCTCATTCTCCTTGTTCAAAGGAGTGGACCATCTGTAATGGTTCGAGAAGTAATTCTCCTGCCAGTAGTTCGGCGAGCGGCGGTCCATCGAGAAGCCGCCTTCGAGAATCAGGGGGTGTCCGCGGAGATAACCCGTCAGCGCGAGGTGCGCGCCGATCTGGAGGTCTCCGCCTCGATATCCGGAGGGATAGAACTTCAGGTTCGCATCCCATCCGATGTATTTCTTGATCTTGCCGCTTACGGCACCGTAAGCGAAATAGCTCGTCTTCTTCACCTTCGAGTAGGAGCCCGTGAGGTAGTCCGCAAGCCCGAACTGCGAGTAGGTGTGCAGGTCGAGCCCGATGCCGGCGTCGATCGTACCCACTACGCCGTTGCGGTCCCAGGGCTGGGCCTGCACGAACAACCGATTCGAGATGACCCGTTCGCAAAGCGAGTCGCGCGACTCCTGCGGGTTGATGAACCAGTTGTCGTAGTAGTTGTGTTCGGCCGAAACGAAGGCGCCGTTCTCGTCGCGGTGGTCGCGTTCGTTGGTGTAGGGAACGTTCTGGTCGGTATAGACCTTGCTCCACGAACTGTACTCGAACGAATGCCCGATATAGACCGTCGAGAGATTCGCCACCGAGAAATCGCTCTCCGTAACACGCTGCAGCGGTATGGCATAGGCCTGTGTGATGAAGAAGGCGTTGTTGCGGTATACGTTGCGCGCCTGGGCGTCGGCCAGTTTCATCGGGATACCCGAAGGCATCTCGAAGACCGTATCGCGCAGGGCCCAGGTGCCGACCACGCCGCCGTTCTCCTGCTGGTCGATGAAGTTGTTGTAGTAGGCCGCATGCACCGAATAGCGCTTGCCTGTATGGTTGAACGCCACGGCCAGGTTGTGGTTCTTCGTGCGCGACCAGATGTATTGTCCGCGCGTACCCCGCGCCTTGTAGTCGATATTGAAGCCCGTCGTCGGGGAGATGTTCTGCGCATGCATGATGTTGAAGTTCTCCTCACGGAAACGCTTCTGTCCCGACTCCTCGTAGCTCATGCGGATCAGCGGCTTCTTCGTGTTGTAGAAGTCCACGTTCTCCATGTTGTAGGTGTAGGCGTAATAGGGAGCCGCGAAACTGAAATCGAAGGGCTGCGGACGCCGGAAGTAGTTGAGCGGCAGCGAAGACTGACCCAGGGCGCCCTGCGCGATGTCGCCCACGTCCTCGCGGTAGAACGGATAGTCGATCCGATAGTCGGTCAGCGTCGTATCGAGCGGCATGACCTGCACGCGGTTGAAGCCGCGCTCGACATGCCAGCGGAAGTTGTTGAGCGAACGCGTCGAGTCGTCGAAAAAGTAGGATTCGAGCGGCTTGCGGATCTTGCGCTCCTTCTTGGTCGTATCCTGCTGCTCGCCGTCCCCCTCTTCGTCGGGCTGCTCGAAGGGGTTGTTGCCGTAGAGGTTGCTGCCGTTGCCGTTTTGCTGGGCGCGCATCAGCGTGCTGGCATCGAACGCCTGACCGCACACCACGGAGGGCATGGCCAGGAGGAATCCCAGCAACAACATCCAGCCTATGCGATACGACATTCGGATCATGCGTCATGGAGCGGAAAACCGCGACAAAGGTAATTAAAAAAATTTAATTATGCAAATCGTCCTATCAATCAGTTGTTTATGCCATCCCCGTTATTCTTCAACCCCCACCGGACCGCCGAAACGAGGATATAGAGTAGTATGATTGTCGGGATGGAATAGAGTTGCAGGATGGCGATCAGCGCTACGCACAGCGCCAGAAAGAGGTAGCGGATTTCATTCCCGCGCCAGCCGAATCCCTTGAATTTGAGCGAAAACATCCGCACGGGGGAGATCAGCAGCCAGGCCATGACCGGCATGATGCAGATCAGCCACTCCCCGCCGAAATCGAATCCCGTACGGGCGGAAATCAGCCCCAGCGACGTGAAGAACAAGGCGTTGGCCGGCGTCGGAAGGCCGCAGAACTCCTCGTGCTGCGAATCGTCGATGTTGAACTTCGCGAGGCGCAGGGCGGAGAAGGCCGCCAGCAGGAAGCTCGCAACGGCATAGGCGTAACGCAGCAGCGTCTGCTCCTCGCCCATCGTGCGGGTGGTCATCGCGTAGAGCACCGCCGCGGGGACAAAGCCGAAGGAGATCATGTCGGCCAGCGAGTCGAGCTGCACGCCGATAGGCGAACTCTGCCGGAGCAGCCGCGCCGCAAAGCCGTCGAAGAAGTCGAACACGGCGGCCAGAATCACGAACCAGAAGGCCCATTCGAGGTTGTCGTAGACCAATGCGGCGAGCGCCGCGAAGGTGCCGCACATCAGGTTCGAGAGCGTCAGCAGGTTGGGAATGGTGAAGAATCGGACTTTCATGGGCCGTATGAAATTTAACTTCCAATAGGCGGCAAAGTTACGAAAATATTTTTATCTTTGTCGAACTTAACGCATATATAACTTATGGCAAGCAACAAATATTGTGTCATCATGGCGGGAGGCGTCGGCACACGGTTCTGGCCCATGAGCCGCCAGTCGCGGCCCAAGCAGTTCCTCGACATCCTCGGCACCGGGAAATCCTTCATCCGCCAGACATACGAACGCTTTGCAAAAATGGTTCCCGCGGAGAACTTCCTCGTAGTAACCAACGACCGATACAAGCAACTGGTGCTGGAGCACCTCCCCGAACTCGACGCCTCGCAGATCCTGTGCGAGCCCGTGGGCCGTAACACCGCCCCCTGCATCGCCTATGCTGCCTATACGCTCATGAAGCGCAATCCGGATGCCGAGATGATCGTAACGCCCTCGGACCATCTGATCCTCAACGAAGAAGACTTCCGCATCATCATCTCCGAATGCCTCGATTTCGCCGCGGCGCACAACGCCCTGATGACCGTCGGACTCAAACCCACACGCCCCGACACGGGTTACGGATACATCCAGGTCTCGGACAACAGCCCCATCAGCAAGGTCAAGTGCTTCACCGAAAAACCCGACCTCGAACTGGCCCAGGTATTTCTCCAGTCCGGAGAGTTTTTCTGGAATTCGGGCATCTTCATCTGGAAGGTCCGCAACATCATCGAAGCCTTCGAGCGCTACCTTCCCGAGCACCACGCACTTTTCTGCGGCGTCATGCGTGCCGCGGGGACCGATGCCGAGCGCAATGTCGTGGAAATCGCCTTCTCGGAATGCCGCGCCATCTCGATCGACTACGGCATCATGGAGAAGGCCGACAACGTCTACGTCCGCTGCGGGGAGTTCGGCTGGAGCGACGTCGGGACCTGGGGCTCGGTCTACCAGCATGCCCGCAAGGACCGCTACGCCAATGCCGCGCCCGCCGAAGGGTGCTACCTCTACGACACGCGCTCGTCGATCGTCTCGCTGCCGCGGGAGAAGATCGCCGTCATCAGCGGGTTGAAGGAGTACATCGTCGTCGATACGGACGACGTGCTGATGATCTGTCCGCGTTCCGAGGAGCAGAACATCAAGAAATACATCGACGAAGTGAAGTTCCACAATGGAGACAAGCATATCTGATCTCTACGATCTCTACCGCGCCCATCCGCGCATCTCGACCGACACCCGGCACATCGAGCCGGGTTCGATCTTTTTCGCCCTTCGGGGTGCCACCTTCGACGGCAACCGCTTTGCCGCCGAAGCCCTCGAAAAAGGGGCCGCGGCCGCTGTGGCGGACGACCCGGCAGCCGCAGCCGCCGACAGCCGCATCCTGCTGGTCGGCGACACGCTCCGGGCGCTCCAGGAGCTGGCCCGCACCCACCGCCGGGCGCTGGGCATTCCGATCCTCGCCATCTCGGGCAGCAACGGCAAGACCACGACCAAGGAACTCGTCAGCCGCGTGCTCGCCCGCCGCTTCCGGGTCTATGCGACCCGGGGCAACCTCAACAACCACATCGGCGTGCCGCTGACCCTGCTGGCCATGGGCGAGGACACGCAGTTCGGCGTCGTGGAGATGGGCGCCAGCGCCTGCGGAGAAATTGCACGGCTGGCCTCGATCGCCGAGCCCGACTACGGCATCCTCACCAACATCGGACGCGCCCACCTCGAAGGATTCGGCGGCCCCGAGGGGGTGCGCCGGGGCAAGGGCGAGCTGTTCGACTACCTCGCCGCGCACGGCGGCGAGGCCTTCATTCCCGAAGAGGACCCGATCCTCATGGCGATGGCCGCCGAGCGTCCCGCCCTGCGCGTCGCCAGCTATTCACGGCGCGGCGCCGAAACATTCGAAAACCGGCTCGAAGGGGAGTACAACCGCTTCAACATCGCGGCAGCCGTGGCCGTCGGGCACCATTTCGGCATTCCCGAGGCAGCGATCCGCGAGGCCATTGCCACCTACATTCCCGACAACAACCGCTCGCAGCGCACCGAGACGACCCGCAATACGCTCGTCGTCGATTGCTACAACGCCAATCCGTCGAGCATGCGCGCCTCCATCACGCACTTCCTGGCCGAACCGCTCGGCCGCCGCACACGCCGCGTCCTCATCCTGGGCGACATGCTCGAACTGGGCAGCTGGTCCGGGGCCGAGCACCGGGAGATCCTGCAGCTGGCCGCAGCGGATTCCGAAGCGCAGTTGCTGGTCGTCGGCAGGGAGTTTTCGCGCGTAGCGGCCAACTGTGCCGCAGCGGGACGCATCGAATGTTTCCCCACGCGCGAGGAGTTGCTCGACCGCCTGCGGCTGAAACCCGTAACGGAGGCGCTTGTCCTCCTCAAGGGATCACGCGGCATCGGACTCGAAAAGGCGCTCGAAGCACTCTGACACACCCTTCGGACCAAAACAGGGGCGGGGCATCCGGATTTCGGAAGCCCCGTCTTATCATTTCGTGCCGGCCGTCAGAAACGGCACATCAGCTCGACAACCACCTTGTCCTGTTCCGAAAGGGCGGGCTGTGCACCCCGGTCGTAAAAGTAAGCCTCGTAGTTGAGCCGGATGTCGGCCGTAAAGGGAAGACCGAGGCTGAAGGTCAGGCCGCCCGTCAGGCGGTGGCGCTTCGGATCGCTGACCACGAGCACCCCGTCCGCATCGGGAAGTCCGTCGCTGTGGTCGCTCATGTAGTCGTAGCGCGCCAGCAGGGAGATCTTGCGGAAGAGGCGCCGCAGCGGAATGTCGCGGCAGACGAACGCATCGACGGCATCGACCCCGGGAAAGACCCTGCCGGCATACTCCTTGCGCAGATATTCGCCCTCGACATGCCACCCGCCACAGTCGTAATAGACCCCGGCATCGTACATCATGATATCCACCGTACCGGGACGGATCTTCTGCACACTGGCCGAGAGCAGCACCCGGCGGGCAAACTGCGCCTGCGCCTTGACCGAATAGTTGAACCGGTCGGTCCAGAAATCTTTCTGCCCGGTCAGTCCCGAGCCGTTGAAAACCCCGGCCTCGAGCGTTACGGGAACCGCCCGGCCGAAGGTCCAGCCGAGTGTTGCCCCGACGTCGCGGACGTTGCCCACCTGCTTGGCGATGAACGAACGGTTGGCAAAATATTGTTCATGAGGCGAACGATGCGCGTCGATCGTAAAGGGTACGCGCATCTGTCCGATGGTGAAATCCAGCCGGCGGCGCAGCATCTCCAGCCGGACATAGGCGTCGAGCATTTTGATCGAACCTTCGTCCGAGAGGTCGATTTCGGCCTTGTAGGCGACCACCGGGAGCAGGTTGCCCGAGAGGCTGAAGCGGGCGTTCCGCACCTCGAAACGTCCCTTGTCGATATCGGGCTGGTACTCGAACTTGCCGCGCACGGTACCGTGCACCTGTACCGAGAAGCCCTGGCCGGAATTTTGTCCGGAATTTTGTCCGGAAAGCGTATCGGCCGTCTCCACTCCGGAGGCTGCCGCCCGAACAGGCAAAATACATACAATCAACAGGATAACGACGATACACCTTCGCAACGACATATACGGACAATTTTATGGCAAAAGAAGCATCCGCACGTTACAATTCGATGGCAGCGGCATGACAATTCCGTAAAAAGTACCCTGCGGCAGATATTCTGCACCGAAAATTACGCCCCGGCACGGCCCCGCTGCTCCATTATTCATATTTTTTCGTATTTTTGTTCGTCAGTAAAGAACCGAAACAAATACCCATAGCACATGACACTGAACGAATACCAGCAGCACGCGCTCGAAACGGCCATCTATCCCGACGAGAGCCGCATCGTCTACCCCACGCTCGGCCTGACGGGCGAAGCGGGCGAGGTGGCCGACAAGGTCAAGAAAGTCATCCGCGACACCCACGGAGAGTTCACCCCCGAAAAGAAACAGGAAATCATGAAGGAGATCGGCGACGTGCTGTGGTACTGCGCGACGCTTTCGCACGACCTGGGCTACGATCTGGAGGAGGTTGCCCGCACGAACGTCGAGAAGCTCCGCTCGCGCATGGAGCGCCACCGCATCACGGGCAGCGGCGACAACCGCTGATCCACCCCACCCTACAAAAAAAAGAATAAACCGGGCATGGGCCGCCTCTTCCCGGGCAGGCGCCGTGCCGAACCCGAAAAACAACGCACATGGAACCAAACAAACCGCAGACCTCGCTGCCCGAAAACGCCTATCGGGAGCTCAAGCCCGGCGAGGAGTACACCCCGCTGATGCCCGCCTCGACGACACCCGTAGAGGTTACCCCCTACTCGGTTACGATGGGCGTCGTGATGGCCGTCATCTTCTCGGCCGCCGCAGCCTTCCTCGGCCTGCGCGTCGGACAGGTCTTCGAGGCCGCCATACCGATCGCAATCATCGCCGTGGGCATGGGCACCCTGCTGGGCAAGAAGAACATGCTCGGGCAGAACGTCATCATCCAGTCGATCGGCGCCTCGTCGGGCGTGATCGTCGCCGGAGCGATCTTCACCCTCCCGGCTCTCTACATCCTGGGGCTCGACGCCGCCTTCTGGCAGGTCTTCCTCTCGTCGCTGTTCGGCGGTCTGCTGGGCATCGTGCTGCTGATCCCCTTCCGCAAGTACTTCGTCAAGGAGATGCACGGCAAATACCCCTTCCCGGAAGCCACGGCAACCACCGAGGTGCTCGTCTCGGGCGAGAAGGGCGGCAACCAGGCCAAGCTGCTCGCCGTGGCGGGCCTCGTCGGCGGTCTCTACGACTTCGTGGTCGGCACCTTCGGCCTCTGGACCGAATCCGTCTCGACGCGCATCTGCGCGTGGGGACAGATCGCCGCCGACAAGTTCAAGGTGGTCTTCGGGCTGAACACCACGGCCGCCGTGCTGGGTCTGGGCTACATCATCGGACTGAAATACGCGCTGATCATCACCGCCGGATCGTGTCTCGTGTGGTTCGTCATCGTGCCGGTGGTCGGCTCGCTGGCCGGAGCAATGGATCCCGCGGCACTGGCCCCGCTGCTGGGCATCACGAGCGAGAAGATCCTCGCCGACCCCTCGAGCCTCTTCACGGCCGAGAACCTCTTTACCTACATCGGCAAGCCGATCGGCATCGGCGGCATTGCCATGGCCGGCATCATCGGCATCGTCCGCCAGTCGAAGATCATCCGCCAGGCCGTAGGCCTCGCCGTCTCGGAATTCGGCGGCGGCAAAAAGGCCGGCGAAACATCGGAGCGCACGCAGCGCGACCTGTCGATGAAGCGCATCCTCACGATCCTCGTCGCCACGCTGCTCACGCTCTTCATCTTCTTCCACTTCGGGCTGCTTGACGGATGGGTGCAGTCGATCACGGCGTTGCTGATCGTCTTCGTCATCTCGTTCCTCTTCACCACGGTGGCAGCCAACGCCATCGCCATCGTCGGCACGAACCCCGTATCGGGCATGACGCTCATGACGCTCATCCTCTCGTCGCTCATCCTGGTGAGCGTCGGCCTGAACGGTTCGACGGGCATGACCGCCGCACTGATCATCGGCGGCGTGGTCTGCACGGCTCTCTCGATGGCCGGAGGCTTCATCACCGACCTGAAGATCGGCTACTGGCTCGGCACGACGCCCCGCAAGCAGGAGACCTGGAAATTCCTCGGCACGTTCGTCTCGGCCGCCACGGTCGCCGGCGTCATGATTATCCTCAACAAGTCCTACGGATTCGTCGGCGAAGGGGCGCTGGTCGCTCCGCAGGCCAACGCCATGGCCGCCGTGCTGCAGCCGCTGATGACCGGCGGACAGACGCCCTGGATGCTCTACTTCTGCGGCGCCGCCCTGGCCCTCGTACTCACGGCCATCGGCGTTCCGGCCCTCGCCTTCGCGCTGGGTATGTTCATCCCCATGGAGCTCAACGCGCCGCTCGTCGTCGGCGGTCTGGTCGCCTGGTTCGTCTCGAACCGCTCGAAGGATGCCACGCTGAACAAGGCGCGCTTCGACCGCGGTACGCTCATCGCCTCGGGATTCATTGCCGGCGGTGCCCTGATGGGTGTCGTGAGCGCCATCCTGAAGTTCTACGAGGTAGACTGGTTCCTCTCGGAGTGGGCTTCGTCGAACGCCGCCGAATGGGTCGGCCTTGTCATGTACCTCGTCCTGATCGGCTACTTCATCGTACATACGCTCCGTGCCAAAAAAGAGGAGTAATGCTATAAAAAATTGATAGATTATGGATCTGAAAGAACGTTTTCTGAAATATGTCTCCTACGACACGCAGTCGTCGGAGGAGAGCACGACTTTTCCCTCGACCGACAAGCAGAAGGTGCTGCTCGAAGCCCTGCGCGACGAGATGAAGGATCTCGGCATGACCGAGGTTGCGATGGACCGCTACGGCTATGTGATGGGCACGATCCCCGCGACGCCCGGGTGCGAAAACGCCCCGGTCATCGGCTTCATCGCCCATGTGGACACCTCGCCTGACATGAGCGGCAAGGATGTCCGTCCCCGCGTCATCGAGGAGTACGACGGAGGCGACATCGTCCTCAACGGACAGCTCACGATGAAGGTCTCGGAGTTCCCCGAGTTGAGTTTCTTCAAGGGGCACACGCTCATCCACACCGACGGCACGACGCTGCTCGGCGCCGACGACAAGGCCGGCGTGGCGGAGATCATGACCGCCGCGGAGTACCTGCTCACGCATCCCGAGCTGCGCCACGGCAAGATCCGCATCGGCTTCACGCCCGACGAGGAGGTGGGCCGCGGCGTCGATTATTTCAATGTCGAGGCCTTCGGTGCCGACTTCGCCTACACGGTGGACGGCGGCATGGAGGGCGAGCTGGAGTATGAAAACTTCAACGCCGCAAGCGCCAAGATCGAGATCCAGGGCCGCAACGTCCACCCGGGCTATGCCAAGGCGAAGATGATCAACGCTTTGGACGTAGCCTGCGAGCTGCAGACGCTGCTCCCGGCCGAGCAGCGGCCCCAGTACACCGAGGGTTACGAAGGTTTCTACCACTGCGTGGCCGTGAACGGCACGGTAGAGCAGGCCTCGGTAAGCTACATCATCCGCGACCACGACGCCGAGAAGTTCGAGCAGAAGAAGGTCTTCCTCTGGGCGTGCGTCGATCTGCTGAAGAAGAAGTACGGCGACAACGTGCTGAAGCTGACGATCAAGGACCAGTATTTCAACATGCGCAAGATGGTCGAACCCCATCCGCAGCTTATCGACAAGGCCCTGCGGGCCATGGAGGAGGCCGGCGTCAAGCCCCTCGTGCGGCCCATCCGCGGCGGCACGGACGGCGCACGACTCTCGTTCATGGGGCTGCCGTGTCCGAACCTCTTCACCGGCGGCATGAACTTCCACGGCAAGTTCGAATACTGCTCGCTGACGACCATGCGCAAGGCGCAGCAGGTGATCCTGAACCTCGCCCGCCTCTGGGCCGAATAATCCGCCGACCGCACCATGGACCGTTTCGGATTTCTGAAGGTTGCCGCGGCCATTCCGCACCTGCGGGTCGGCGACTGCGACTACAACGCCGGGCGCATGACGGCGCTCGCGGAGGAGGCCGCACAGCGGGGCGCCGAGATCGTCGTCTTCCCCGAGTTGAGCCTCACGGGCTACACCTGCGGGGACCTGCTGCTGCAGCCGGCGCTGCTCGACGCCGCGGAAGAGACGCTCGAAGGGCTCGTCCGCGCCACGCGCAAACTGCCCCTGGCACTCATAGCCGGCGCGCCCCTGCGCCACGGCGAGACGCTCTACAACTGTGCCGTGGTCTTCACGCAGGGCCGCATCCTGGGTGCCGTACCCAAGAGCTACATCCCCGGCTATGCCGAATTCTACGAGCCCCGCTGGTTCGCATCGGGCGCCGGAATCTCCGGCGAGCAGATCGCCGTTGCAGGGCAGGAGGCCGACTTCGGCACGGACCTTACGTTCGCGGTGAACGACGCCGAGTTCGGCATCGAGCTCTGCGAGGACCTCTGGGCCGCCGTACCGCCTTCGTCGCGGCTGGCGCAGAACGGCGCAAAGGTCATTTTCAACCTCTCGGCATCACCCGAAGGGGTCGGCAAGCACGACTATCTGCGGCAGCTTGTCATCGGGCAGTCGGCACGGACCCTCTCGGCCTACGTCTACTGCTCGGCCGGCTTCGGGGAGTCCTCGACCGACCTGGTCTTCGCCGGGAACGCCCTGATCGCCGAAAACGGACAGTTGCTGCGCGAAGGCCGCCGCTTCTCGACCGACGAACAGATCGTCATCGCCGACGTGGACCTCGAACGGCTGGCCTTCGAACGCCGCCGCAACACCTCCTTCCGGATGTGTGAGACGGATTCGGAGAACACCGTCATCGAGATGGAGCACCCCGAAGGGTTGCGCACGGAGCACCTTGACCGCGAGATCGACCCCACGCCGTTCGTCCCCCGCGACGAATCGCGGCGTGCGGAGCGTTGCGAGGAGGTCTTCCGGATCCAGTCCCACGGACTGGCCCGAAGGATGGCCCACACCCATGCGGAGAAGGCCGTCATCGGCATCTCGGGAGGCCTCGACTCGACGCTGGCCCTGCTGGTTGCCGTGCGCACGTTCGACCTGCTAAAACTCGACCGCAAGGGAATCCTCGGCATCACGATGCCCGGATTCGGCACGACGGACCGCACCTACCGCAATGCCCTGCAGCTGATGCAGGGGCTGGGCATCACCGTGCGCGAGATACCGATCCGCGAAGCCTGCCTGCAGCACTTCCGCGACATCGGCCTCGATCCGGCGGACCGTTCGGCGGCCTACGAGAATGCACAGGCCCGCGAGCGGACGCAGATCCTGATGGACATCGCCAACATGGAGGGCGGGCTGGTCGTCGGCACGGGCGACCTCTCGGAACTGGCCCTCGGATGGGCCACCTACAACGGCGACCAGATGTCGATGTACGGCGTGAACGCCTCGGTGCCCAAGACCCTCGTGCGCCATCTGGTGCGCTGGGTCGCCGACACCGAAAGTGACAGGGCGACACGCCGCACGCTGCTTGACATCCTCGACACGCCGGTGAGCCCCGAGCTGCTGCCCGCCGAGGCCGACGGGTCGATCGCCCAGAAGACCGAGGACCTCGTGGGCCCCTACGAACTGCACGACTTTTTCCTCTACCACCTGCTGCGCACGGGCTCCGGACCGGCCAAGACCCTCTTCCTGGCCGGCGAGGCATTCGGCGGGAACTACGATGAGGCAACGATCCGCAAATGGCTCGGGGTCTTCATCCGCCGTTTCTTCGCGCAGCAGTTCAAACGTTCGGCCATGCCCGACGGCCCGAAGGTCGGCAGCGTGGCCCTCTCGCCGCGCGGCGACTGGCGCATGCCCTCGGACGCCTCGGCAGCGGCCTGGCTTCGGGAACTTGAAGAAAGCAAAACCAACGAACGATGAAAAAAATCCTTCTTCTTGCCGCCCTTCTCTGCATGACGGGCGGTGCGCTCCGGGCCCAGGACTGGCAGGAGCTGCTCAAACAGACCGCCACGTCGCTCGGCGACCGCGCCACGGAGGGCAAGCTGACCCAGTATGCCCTGCCCGGAAGCTGGAGCTACACGGCTCCGGGTGTCCGCTTCGAGGGTGAAAGCGCCGCCTCGGATCCCGGCGCGGCCCTGATCGCCTCGGTGGTCAAGGAGCAGTTGGCCAAAGTCTACGAAAAGGCCGGCATTCAGGCCGGCAGCTGCACCGTAACCTTCGACAGCAAGGGAGGTTTCACGGTCGCCGTCGGGGAGCAGAAAGCCTCGGGAACCTACGAATACGACGCTGCAACGCATACGATCTCGGTGCGTCCCACAGACGAAAAACTCGCAAAGGTCGAGGCCGTCGCCGGTCGCGCCTACCTCTCCGGGTCGGAGCTGCAGGTGCTCTTCCCCATCACCCGGCTTCTGGAGCTGGCACAAAGCGTCAGCAGCCAGGCTTCATCGCTGGAGGCGGTATCGACGCTGCTCTCGAGCTACAAGGACCTCTATATCGGCTTCGCCTTCGAGAGAAAAGAGTAAAAATTTTCGAAAAATTTTTCAATGACGGATTCATGGCGAATCCGTCATTTTTCATTACGATCACCCGGTACGCGAGGTCGGGAACCGGGCATACCGTAAGAAAATGGAGCCGAGGAGTTCTTCAAAACCTTTACGAAATTTTTAAAGAAGTTGCAGAATTGCTCCCGGTGTCGTAATTTTAGGGTCGCAATCCGATCAAACTCCCAACATTCCATATAATGTCTATGAACGAACAAGCCAAACAGTACGTCGAAGAGTTCATGAACCGGCTCATCGCCCGCAACCCGGGCGAACCGGAGTTCCACCAGGCGGTCCGCGAAGTCGCCGAATCGCTGGCGCCGCATATCGTGGCAAGCCCTATTCTTCAGAAAATGAAGATTCTCGAACGCATTGCCGAACCCGAACGCGTGATTATCTTCCGCGTGCCGTGGCTCAACGACAAGGGCGAGATCGAGATCAACCGCGGCTACCGCGTGCAGATGAACAGCGCCATAGGCCCCTACAAGGGCGGCATCCGCTTCCACCCTTCGGTGAATCTCTCGATCCTGAAGTTCCTGGCCTTCGAGCAGACCTTCAAGAATAGCCTCACGACCCTCCCGATGGGCGGCGGCAAGGGCGGCTCGGACTTCGATCCCAAAGGCAAGTCGGACAACGAGGTGATGAAATTCTGCCAGTCGTTCATGACCGAGCTGCAGCGCCACATCGGGCAGGACACAGACGTCCCGGCCGGCGACATCGGTGTAGGAGGCCGTGAGATCGGCTTCCTCTTCGGGCAGTACAAGCGGCTGCGCGACGAGTTCACCGGAACGCTCACGGGCAAGGGCCGCGACTGGGGCGGCAGCCCGCTGCGCCCCGAAGCCACGGGATACGGCGTCTGCTACTTCGCCGAGGAGATGCTCGCCACGCGCGGCGACTCGTTCGAGGGCAAGACCGTGGCGATCTCCGGCTCGGGCAACGTCGCCCAATATGCCTGCCAAAAGGCCACAGCACTGGGCGCCAAAGTCGTAACGCTCTCCGACTCGTCGGGTTACATCTACGATCCCGAGGGCATCTCGCCCGAGAAGCTCGACTATGTCATGGAGCTCAAGAACATCTTCCGCGGCCGTATCCGCGAATATGCCGACCGCTATCCGTCGGCGACCTACTATCCCGGCGAGCGTCCGTGGGGCGTGAAGTGCGACATCGCCATGCCGTGCGCCACGCAGAACGAGCTCGACGGCGAGGATGCCCGCAAGCTCGTGGCCAACGGTTGCCGCTGCGTCGCCGAAGGTGCCAACATGCCCTCGACGCCCGAGGCGATCCGCACCTTCCAGCAGCACCGTCTGCTCTACGCCCCGGGCAAGGCGGCCAACGCCGGAGGCGTCGCTACCTCGGGCCTCGAGATGTGCCAGAACTCCATGCGCCTGGCCTGGACGCCCGAGGAGGTGGACGCCCGCCTGCATGCCATCATGCGCAACATCCACTCGGTCTGCGTACAGTACGGCACCGAGCCCGACGGATATATCAACTATGTCGTCGGAGCCAATATCGGCGGCTTCATGAAGGTGGCGAATGCCATGCTCGCCCAGGGCTGCGTCTGACACCCCGCCCCTGCCGAGAAAAGCCCCGGTCCGTGCTGTGCGGACCGGGGCTTTTTTATCATTTCGGGAATTGCCGCCTACAGGAAGAGCAGGGCCAGCGTCGCGACAAGGAAGCCGCCGCCGAAACCGGCCAGCACCTGCATCCCGTTGTGGCAGCCGAGGTAGAGGCGCGCCGAGGCCAGCGCCCCGGCACCCAGGATGGCGACCGACAGCGGGACGAGCATATGCCCCACGCCGACGATGTTCATCACGACAAGCAGGGCTACGGTAGCCCCCATGCCCGTCAGGTGAAGGCTGATTTTCCAGCGCAGCGAAACGACCAGACACAGCACCTCGCAACAGGCCGCCGCCACCATGAACTTGCGCAGGAAGACCACCGAAGGGATCTTTGCAAGGGTGATGGCACAGAGCAGGTAGCAGACCGCACCGACCAGCAGCGGCAGGAGCCGCTCGCGCCGGTCATCGACCCGATAGCTCGAAATGCGGCCCAGCGAGCGCAGCACGCCGAGTGCCAGCAGGGGAATAAGCACGGCATAGAGCAGCACCACCCACAGCAGATAGAACTTCATGTTCGCGGGGAAGAGGGCAAAGGTGGTCGCCGTGAGCAGCAGCACGATCATGTAGACGGGCAGCAGGAAGGGGTGCAGCACCCAGGAGATGCCGTGCGCCAGGCGGGTATAGTCGATCTTGTGAGGCATTCTGTCGGAGCGGAATAAGAAGGTCTAAATCTGTTTGCGGAGACGCGCCACGGGGATTCCGAGCATCTCGCGGTATTTGGCCACCGTACGCCGGGCGATGCGGTAGCCCTTCGAATTGAGGATATCCATGAGCGTCTCGTCGGTCAGCGGCCGGCGCTTGTCCTCCTCGTCGATGCACTCCTTGAGGATCGTCTTGATCTCGTAGCTCGACACCTCCTCGCCCGAATCGGTCTGCATCGCCTCCGAGAAGAGTGACTTGAGCAGGATGATCCCGAACTGCGTCTGCACATACTTGCTGTTCACCACGCGCGAGATCGTCGAGACGTCGAGCCCCGTGCGGTCGGCGATATCCTTGAGGATCATCGGCCGCAATTTGGCCCGGTCGCCGTCCTTGAAATACTCCTGCTGGTAATCCAGAATCGTCTGCATCGTCCGCATCAGCGTGTCGTGCCGCTGCTTGATGGCCGAGATGAACCACTTGGCCGAGTCGATCTTGCTCTTGACGAACTGCACCGCCTCGCGGTCCTTCTCCTTGACCCGGCCGTCCGAACCCACCATATCGCGGATCATCTCCACATAGCGGCGGTTGATGCGCACCTCGGGGACATTGTAGGAGTTGAGCGACAGCTGGAAATGGCCGTCCTGATAGTCGAGGATAAAGTCCGGGACGATATAGGGCGTCGTATCGGTACCCCCCTCGGCGTAGAGGTTGCCGGGTTTGGGCGAGAGGCGCCGGATCTCGGCAATCGCCTCGCGGAAATCCTCCTCGGAGATCTGCAGCCGCGACATGAGCTTTTCGTAATGTTTCTTGACGAACTCGTCGAAATAGTTGGTCAGAATCTTGCGCGCGAGACGCTTCGGCCGCGTATCGAGCGGCTGCTGCTCCAGCTGCAGGAGCAGGCATTCCCGCAGATCGCGGGCCCCGATACCGGCCGGTTCCAGCTCGTGAATCACCCCGAGCAGCCGTTCGAGCTCCTCGGCCGAAGTCTCGATACCCACCGTAAAGGCGATGTCGTCGGCGATCGACTCCAGGTCGCGCCGCAGGTAGCCGTCCTCGTCGATGCTGCCCACGAGATAGGTCGCCAGCCGCATGTCCCGCTCCGAAAGGTTGCGGTAACCGAGCTGTTCGACCAGGTATTCCGACAGCGAACGCCCCTCGGTAAGGTAAACCGGGCGCTGTTTGTCGTCTTTCGAAAAGTTGTTGATGCGGCTTTTGTACGAGGGCGTATCATCCTCGCGCAGGTACTCGTCCACGGAGATCTGCTGGGGCTGCTCCTCCTCTTCGGAGACGGGCTCCTCCTCAAGGACGATATTCTCCTCGATCTCCTGCTTGATGCGCTGCTCGAGCTGCACGGTGGGCAGCTCCAGCAGCTTGATCATCTGGATCTGCTGCGGAGAGAGCTTCTGTTGAAGCGACAGTACCTGTTTCTGATTTATGGCCATAACGAATCCAATTTAAGAATCCTCGTTCTCAAGTTGGTTCCTTCATTTTCGGGTTGTTCTATTCGCACAGGTTCGGGTCAGCACCCCCGAAAGCCAGAATCCGGACGGAGCGTGCGGCTCCGTCCGCAGGCAGGTTTCCCGACGGTTAAAAGTCGGCGTGCATCGGCGTACGCGGGAAGGGCTGTACGTCGCGGATGTTCGTAAGGCCCGTTACGAAGAGCAGCAGGCGGTCGAAGCCCAGGCCGAAGCCCGAGTGGGGCGCGGAACCCCAGCGGCGCGTGTCGAGATACCACCACAGTTCGCGTTCGTTCATGCCGAGCTCCTTGACGCGGGCATTGAGCTTGTTGTAGTCGGCCTCACGCTCCGAACCGCCGATGATCTCGCCGATGCCGGGGAAGAGCACGTCCATGGCGCGCACCGTCTTGCCGTCGTCGTTCTGCTTCATGTAGAAGGCCTTGATGTCCTTCGGATAGTTGATCAGGATCACCGGACGCTTGAAGTGCTCCTCGACGAGGTAACGCTCGTGCTCGGACTGCAGGTCGCAACCCCAGTCGCAGGGGAACTCGAACTTGCGGCCCGAAGCCTTCAGGATCTCGATACCCTCGGTATAGTCGAGGCGCTTGAAATCGTTGTGCAGCACGAAGCGCAGCCGCTCCAGCAGCCCCGGATCCCACATCTTGTTCATGAACTCAAGGTCCTCCATGCAGTGGTCCAGCGCATACTGGATCAGGTACTTGAGGAAGTCCTCGGCCAGTTCCATGTTGTCCTCCAGGTCGTAGAAGGCGGCCTCGGGCTCGATCATCCAGAACTCCGAAGCGTGGCGCGGCGTGTTGGAGTTCTCGGCACGGAAGGTCGGGCCGAAGGTGTAGATGCGGCCCAGCGAGAGGGCGCCCAACTCGCCTTCGAGCTGTCCCGAGACGGTCAGGTTGCACGACTTGCCGAAGAAGTCCTGCGTATAATCGACCTTGCCCTCCTCGTCCTTCGGGAGGTTGTTCAGATCGAGCGTCGTAACCTGGAACATCGCGCCGGCGCCTTCGCAGTCCGAAGCGGTGATGATCGGCGTATGAAAATAGTAGAATCCGTTCTTGTTGAAATACTCGTGGATGGCATAGGCCATGGCGTGGCGGATACGCAGCACGGCGCCGAACGTATTGGTACGCGGACGCAGGTAGGCGATATCGCGCAGGAACTCCAGCGAGTGGCCCTTCTTCTGCAGGGGGTAGGTATCGGGGTCGGCCGTGCCGTAGATCTCGATCCGTTCGGCCTGCACCTCAACGCCCTGGCCCGAGCCGGGCGATGCGACCAGACGTCCGTCCACACGGATGCAGGCGCCCGTCGTGATGGGCTTGAGCGTCTCTTCGGCGATCTTCTGCAGATCGACCACCACCTGTATGTTCGCAACGCACGACCCGTCGTTCAGGGCGATGAAGGCCACGTTCTTGTTGCCGCGCTTGGTGCGCACCCAGCCTTTGATCACCACGTCGGTGTCCACGGCCCCGGACTTCAGGATTTCCACGATTCTCTGCGTTTTCATATCTTCTTTATTTCAGTCGTTTTTCCGAATTGACAAAGTTAGCGATAATTTGCGATTTGGCAAAAAAAAAGTACCTTTGCGCATACCATTAATCCGAAACCGCATACGATGAAACGAATCCTGATAGCCGCGCTGCTGACGCTCTGCACCCTTTCGGTCCGGGCGCAGGACGAGGAGACCGAAGCGCCGCGCCTCACGGAGGCGGGGCGCATCTTCCGCACCGAAGTCATCCCCTACGACACGCGACGCGACGCCGACGCCCGCAACCGCGAGGCGGGCGGATACTATCGGGCCTTCACCCCGAAACTGATCGCCGGCGGGGAGGGCATGTCGATCGTCGGCCTCACGCACGAGATCCCCTATGCCTGGAGCGACGGCAACGTCTACCTCCATCTGGAAAATGTCGGCTCGGCCTACTCGCTCTGGATCAATGACCGCGTAGTGGCCGAGGTCGAGGATCCGGCAACCCCTGCGGAGTTTGCCATCGGCCCCTACGTCCGGCAGGGCGAGAACGACTTCCGGCTGATCCTCCGCCCGAGCGCGACAGAGGCGATCAACGTGGAGCCGGCCCGCCGCCCGGCCTTCGAGAACAGCTACCTCTATTATCAGAACAAGCGCTCGATCCGCGACTTCGAGATCGCCCTCGTGCCCGACTCCACGCGCAAGTTCGGCATCCTGGAGGTCGCACTCGTCGCCCAGAACTCGTTCAACTACGACGAGACGGTAACCGTCGGCTACGACATCTATTCCCCGCAGGGCAAGCTGCTCGACTTCAACATGCGCGACGTGGTGATTCCGGGCCGCTCGACCGACACGGTGCGTTTCCACCCCTTCATCTACGACGCCTACAAGAACCGCTGGGAGGCCGGCGCCAAGACGCCGCCCCTCTACCGCGTGATGCTCTTCACGCGCCGCGACGGTGTCTACAAGGAGTACATGCCCCTGAAGGTGGGCTTCGGCAAGACGGAACTCGTAGACGGGCGTCTGATGCGTCTGGACCGGGAGCTGCAGCTTGTCCGCACCCCCTACAATGCCGCCGCGGACCGCAAGACGACCCTTGCGGAGCTCAAGGCACTCAAGGCGCAGGGCAAGAACACCGTATGCCCCGACTCCCCGCAGCCGGCGTGGTTCTACGAATGCTGCGACGAGGCGGGCCTCTACGTCATCGACTGCGCGGGGATCAACGCCCCGGAGCATCGCGACGACCGCCGCGTGGGTGGCACCCCGTCGAACGACCCGTCGCTGGCGGACGAGTACCTCGAGCGCGTGAAGGCGATGTACTACCGCTCGCGGAACTTCACCTGCGTCATTGCCTACGCACTGGGCAACCCCTCGGGCAACGGATACAACATGTACAAGGCCTACGAATGGCTCAAGTCGGTGGAGACCGCACGGCCGGTGATCTATGCCGATGCCGACGGCGAGTGGAATACCGATCTGTAGACACGCCCCGCAACGCGAGATGACGCTGGAGTTGATCGTCATAGGCAAGACCGACTCGAAGGAGGTCGCCGCGCTGGTCGAGATGTACGCCCGGCGGGTGAACTTCTACTGCCGCTTCGTCATCACGACGCTCCCCGACGTGCGCAATATGCGCAAGCTCACCCCCCGGCAGCAGTCCGCGGCCGAGGGCGAGGCGATCCTCCGCCAGCTCACCGAAGGCGACTATGTCGTGCTGCTCGACGAGCGCGGCGAGGAGTACCGCTCGGTGGAGTTCGCCTGGTGGCTCCAGAAACGCCTCAACAGCGGCATGAAACGCCTCGTTCTCGTCATCGGAGGTCCCTACGGATTCTCCGACGAGGTCTACGCCCGTGCCGATGCGCGGATCTCACTCTCGCGCATGACCTTCTCGCACCAGATCGTGCGGGCGATCTTCGCCGAGCAGATCTACCGGGCCTTCACGATCCTGCACAACGAACCCTACCACCACGAATGACCGGGCATCCCGCCATTGCCGTCATCGCCTCCAACACCCTGGCAGGCATCGGGCTGCGGTCGATCCTCGAGAAGGCCGCCCCGACGGCCGACATCGAACTGTTCGCCTCCTTCCGGGAGTTCGAAGCCGCCGATCCGGAACGTTTCTACCACTATTTCGTCTCGGCGCAGCTCTTCGTGGCCCACGCCCCCTTCTTCCGGGCGCACCGCCACAAAACCATTGTCCTCACCTCCGCAGACCCGCGTCTGGCCGGTTCGGAAATACACTGCCTCGACGTACGCGGCAACGAGGAGCAGATCGTCGCCGCCCTGCTGCGCCTGCAGCACAGCGCCCGCCGGCCCGAACATGCCCGCCCGGCAGCCACTCCCGCACCCCAGCTGCTCTCCGAGCGGGAAATCGAGGTGCTGACACTCATTGCCGAGGGACTGATAAACAAACAGATCGCCCAACGGCTCGACATCGGCCTCACGACGGTCATCTCCCACCGCCGCAACCTCATGGAAAAGCTCGGCATCCGCTCCGTCGCCGGACTTGTGGTCTATGCCCTGGCGGCCGGTTACGCCTCGATGGATGCGCTGTAAGGGGCGCCTCCTCATAAATTAGGATTGCAGTATCCAAAATAAAAGCGTTACTTTGTACCCTCGACAGCCCCATATACGGACCATGCGATACAAACTGCTGACGATAGCCCTTCCGATGCTGCTGCGGATCTTTCCCGCGGCGGCCGCTCCGCATGACGACGGAGCCCGGGGGCCGCATGCCGGGAGCGAGGCGGCCGACACGACCATCACGGTGGACAAGGTGCAGATCACGGCCATCAAGCAGGGCCTCGTGCTGCGCTCCGAACCCGTCGCCTCGACGATTGTCGGCAGCCGCGACATCTCCCGCCGCCATGTCGATGCCCTCGCGGAGCTCTCGCAGCAGGTGCCCAACCTCCACATCCCCGACTACGGGTCGCGCATGACCTCGTCGATCTATGTCCGCGGCCTCGGGGCCCGCATCGACCAGCCGGTCATCGGCCTCAACATCGACAACGTCCCGGTGCTGAACAAGGACAACTTCGACACGGAGCTGGCCGAAGTCGAGCGCATCGAGGTGCTTCGGGGACCGCAATCGACCCTTTACGGCCGCAATACGATGGGCGGAGTGATCAACATCTACACCCTCTCGCCGCTTGCTTGGCAGGGCGTGCGTCTGATGGCCGAATACGGCAACGGCGCGAGCGCCCGCATCCGCGCCTCGCTCTACGAAAAACTCACGCCCGAAGTGGGCATGTCGGTCTCGGGATACTACACCCGCAGCAACGGATTCTTCACGAACGATTATACGGGCGAGCGCTGCGACCGCGAGCAGCTCGGCGGCGGACGCTGGCGCACGCTGTGGGACAACGGCCGGGGACTACGCCTGGACAACACCTTTTCGTTCTCGGTGCTCGACCAGGGGGGCTACCCTTACGCGTACGCGGGCGAAGAGCCGCTCGTCCTTGACGGCCGGGAGGTGATCCGCCCCGGGCAGATCGCCTGCAACGACCCCTGCTCCTACCGGCGCACGCTCCTGAACGACGGGCTCACGGTCCGCTACGACGCTGACGCCTTCACCGTCTCGTCGATCACGAGTTACCAGTATTCGGACGACGCAATGACGCTCGACCAGGACTTTCTGCCGCTCTCCTACTTCACCCTCACGCAGGCCCGCACGGAGCACAGCCTGACCGAGGATCTCGTCTTCCGCTCGCGCGACGACCACGCCTACCGCTGGCTCTTCGGCGCCTTCGGATTCTACCGCCACACCCGGATGGAGGCCCCGGTACACTTCAAGCGCACGGGTATCGAGGAGCTCATCCTCCGCAACGCCAACACGAATCCCGACCTGCTCTACGGGATCGAGGCCGAAGAGCTGCCGCTCGAATCCTACTTCCGCATGCCCGTCTACGGAGCGGCCCTCTACCACGAGTCGCGCTATGCCTTCGGACGATGGCTCTTCACGGCCGGTATCCGCGCCGACTTCGAGCACACGCGCCTGCGTTACCGCAGCCGCGCCGAACTGGACTACACGTTGAGCGTTACGGGCGGAACACCTGCAGCGGCCCGCGTCGAGATCGACGAGCGGAACACGATCGCCCACTCCTACCTCGAGGTGCTGCCCAAGTTCTCGGTGCTTTACGCCTTCGACGACACGCGCAACCTCTATCTCTCCATTTCCAGAGGATACAAGGCCGGAGGCTTCAACACGCAGATGTTTTCGGACATCCTGCAGGAGAAGATCAAGTGGGCCATGGCCTCGGGTCTCGACTACGACGAGCCCGACATCATGTCCTACAAACCCGAATACAGCTGGAACTACGAGATCGGCGGACACTTCTCCTGCATGGAGGGGGCCGTGCGCGGCGACTTCGCGCTCTTCTGGATCGACTGCCGCGACCAGCAGCTCACTGTCTTCCCCGAAGGACAGACCACCGGGCGCATGATGGCCAACGCCGGACGCACGCGCAGCCGCGGCGGAGAGCTCTCGCTGCAGGCCACGCCGTGGCGCAACCTCGAGCTGAACGCCTCCTACGGTTTTACGGATGCCCGCTTCGTACGCTACGACAACGGGCAGGCCGACTACGCCGGGAACCGCATCCCCTATGCCCCGCGGCACACGCTTGCGGCACGCGCCGCATGGACCGTTCCGACCGGAGCCGAATGGCTGGGTGACCTGATCCTGCAGGCCGGCATCCGCAGCACGGGAAGCATCGAGTGGAACGAGGCCAACACGCGCCGCCAGCCCTTCCATACGCTGGCCGACGCCTCGCTGCGCCTCGAGCACGAACGCTACTCGATCGACCTGTGGAGCCGCAACATCGCGGATGCGAAGTACGAGGTCTTCTACTTCAAATCCATCGAACGGGAGTTCGTCCAGTACGGACTGCCCCGCACCTTCGGCGTTACGTTGAACATCTATATACAAAAAAATACCAGACCATGAAAAAACACCTCTTCCTGCTGCTCGGTCTCTGCACCTTCTGCGCACTCGGCACCTCCTGCGAGGATGACGAAACCCCGAAGATCCACTACGCCTCGAGCAACGGTTCGATCGTCGATGGCTATTTCACCAGCGACAACATGCACTTCTACGGAACGGCGACCGTAACCGACGAAAACGGCAACAGTTTCTCCGACGAGGAGGCCTGGTTCGAATTTGCCGGCGACCGCGAGACCTTGACGATCTACATGCACGCCACCCGTTTTGCCGCAGCCATGCCGGCCCTCGACATGCGCATCCACCGCATGCCCTATACGCCGGGACAGGGTGCGGCGCTCTCCTTCTCCGCGCCCAGCACCGTTCCGCAGGTCCGGCTCCCGAATGCCGAGGGCGGCGGTTACAGCTATCAGGACATGCCCTCCTACACGCTTACGAAGGTCGAGGGCTCGGTCGCCGACGTCGTATGCCGCATGGGATTCACCTGCGCCATTCCCAACATGGGCACCTTCCGCATGGAATACGAAGGACGCCTGATTACCAAGGACTGATTCAAAAAACACATACGCTATGAAACCCGAATACAAGCCTTTTGTCGATGAGCTCATCGAGCTCTGCATCAAGGAGGATATCGGCGACGGCGACCACACGTCGCTGGCCTGCATCCCCGCCGACGAACACGGACGCATGCGCCTGCTCTGCAAGCAGGAGGGCGTCATCGCCGGCATCGAAATCGCCCAACTCGTCCTCAAGCGCCTCGACCCCGAGATGCACTTCGAGCAGGTGCTTCACGACGGCGACCGCGTACGCCCGGGCGACGTGGCCTTCTACGTCTCGGGACGGCTCCGCTCGCTGCTGCAGGCCGAACGTATCCTGCTCAACATCATGCAGCGCATGAGCGGCGTGGCGACCCAGACGGCCGTCTATGTCCAACGTCTCGAAGGGCTGCACACCAGGGTGCTCGACACGCGCAAGACCACGCCGGGCATGCGCGTGCTGGACAAGATGGCCGTGAAGATCGGCGGCGGCGAGAACCACCGCATGGGTCTTTTCGACATGATTCTGCTGAAGGACAACCATATCGATTTCGCCGGCGGCATCCAGAAGGCCATCCGCGGCGTGAGGGAATACCTCAAGGCCCGCGGCAAGGAGCTGCCCATCGAGTGCGAGGTCCGCTCGTTGGAGGATATCGACGAGGTCTTCGCCGCCGGAGGCGTGGACCGCATCATGTTCGACAACTTCACGCCCGAGATGACGCGCAAGGCCGTCGAGAAGGTTGCCGGACGCTGCGAGACGGAGTCGAGCGGCGGCATCACCCTCGAGACGATGCGCGACTATGCCGAGTGCGGGGTCGATTTCATCTCGGTGGGCGCGCTGACGCACCAGATCCGCTCGCTCGACATGTCGCTCAAGGCCTGCGAGTAGCCTGCCGTCAGCAAGGGCGCCGGGTGCCGACGGCAACGACGGCACCCGGCTGCCATCCGACAAACCGAATACCACAAAACCGCAACCATCGGCCATGTCCCCGCTTATCAAACGCCTGTTCCGTACGCCCGTGGGCCTGCTCGTACGACGCATCGTCCTGCTTTACGTCGTGCTGGCCCTCTGCCGCGTGGCCTTCGGCGTATACAATGCCCCGACATTCGGCGGCATCACCTGGAGTGAACTGCGCCAGCTGCTGGCAGGGTCCCTGCTCTTCGACACGGCCTCGGTCGTCTATGCCGACGGGCTGTTCGTCCTGCTTTCGCTCCTGCCGCTGCATCTGCGCGAAAGGGGCTGGTACCGGAATATCACCTTCGGGTACTATGTGGCGGTCAATTCGCTGGTCGTCGCGCTGAACCTCGCCGATGCGATCTATTTCCGCTATACGCAGAAGCGCTTCACGGCCGACGAGATCTTCTTCGCCGACAACGACAACACGCTGCAGCTCATCGGAACCTTCATGGCCGAGAACTGGTATCTCGTACTGCTGTGGGTGCTGCTCACGGCGCTGCTCGTCCGGGGTTACGGACGCCGTATCCGCGAAGAGAGTCTGCTGCGGGGCGGATGGCCCTACTATGCGGGCGGCACGATAGCGCTGCTGCTGGCGGCCGGGCTCTGCCTCGGCGGCGCCCGCGGCGGCTTCACCCGCATGACGCGCCCGATCACCCTCTCGAACGCCACGCTCTACACCGCGGACAACGCCCGGGCGAACCTCATTTTGAGCAACCCCTTCTGCATCCTGCGGACCATAGGCAGCGGCGGCGGGCTCTCCTACCGCAAATACTTCTCCGCAGAGGAGCTCGACGCCCGGTTTACGCCCGTGCATCAGCCCGCGGACTCCGCGGCCGTCGATCTGCAGGGCCGCAACGTGGTGCTCTTCATCATGGAGAGCATGTCGGCCGAGCACTCGGCCCTGCTGCGCCCGGATCTCTACGCCGACCGTCCGCAGAAGGGATTTACCCCCTTCCTCGACTCGCTGATGCAAAACGGGCTCTGCTTCAAACGCATGTATGCCAACGGCACCCGCTCGATCCAGGCCATGCCTTCGGTGCTGGGCAGCATCCCGTCGTTCCGCACCCCCTTCGTGCTGATGCCCCAGTCGCTCGGCGCGAGCCGCCAGCTGCCGGCTCTGCTTGCCGACCGCGGCTATGCCACGGCCTTCTTCTGCGGCTCGGAACGCGGCTCGATGGGCTTCGGAGCCTATGCCCGCTCGGCGGGCATCGAGCGGCTCGTCAGCCGCGAGGATTACGAGGAGCGGCACGGCCGCGGGGATTTCGACGGTTACTGGGGCATCTGGGACGAGGAGTTCCTGCAATTCCTGGGCGAAGAGCTCGACACAATGCCCGAACCCTTCTTCGCCTCGATGTTCACCCTCTCGTCGCACCACCCCTTCGTGGTGCCCGAGCGCTACGCCACGACGCTGCCCGAGGGCTACACCCGCATCCACAAGGGCGTGGCCTACGACGATGCGGCCTTCCGCCGCTTCTACCACCGCTTCTCCGACAGGGAGTGGTTCCGCCGCACGATCTTCGTCTTCGTGGCCGACCATGTCTCCTCGGAGAAGTTCGCCCCCGAGACGCGCGAGTACCCCGGAAACATGCACATCATCGGCTTCCTCCACACGCCGGACGGAGCCCTGCAGGGTTCGATCGACGAGGTGGCACAACAATTGGACATCATGCCCACGCTGCTCGGACTGCTCGGCAACCGCGAGCCCTACTTCGCCTTCGGGCGCGACGTGCTCAACGAGCCGCAACGGCCCCGCTGGTCGGTCTCCTACGACGGCAAGTTCCGCGCGCTGACCGACGGCGAGGGGATTCTGACGATCGACGACTCGGGAGTGCCGGAGCCGACTGCCACGCCGGCAGCGGATTCGCTCATGCAGCGTTTCGAAGGACTCGTCCAGCAGTACTACACGCGCATCGAGGCAAAAAACTATACGGTTCATGATTGAATTCCGCCCCATACGCCTTGAGGACCGTGCGGCGATCGAACACTACACAATGCCCTCGGGGATCTGCAACTGCGACCTCGCCTTCGCCAACATGTTCTGCTGGCTGGAGGTCTACCACAGCGCCTGGGCCGTGATCGACGGGTTTCTGGTCATCCGCTTCCGCATCGACGGCGGCGAGCGCATCGGCTACATGCAGCCCGTAGGTCCGGGCGACTTCACAGCGGTTATTCCGCAGCTGCGCGACGACGCCCATGCCCACGGGCAGCGGCTGCGGATCATCGGCCTCACGGACGAGGGGTGCGAGGTGATCCGCCGGGCGCATCCCGGAGCCTTCGCCTTCGAATCGGACCGCAACCTCGAGGACTACGTCTACAACGCCGCGGACCTGCGCAACCTCACCGGCCAGCATTACCAGCCCAAGCGCAACCACATCAACCGCTTTACGGGCGAATACCCCGACTACCGCTACGAGGAGCTGACTCCCGAGCGATTCGACGAGTGCATGGTCCTCGAGCGCGAATGGCGCAAGGTCCATGAGGGGCACACCACGGAGCTCTGCGCCGAGCAGCGCGCCATGCACCGGGCCTTCGCGCACTTCGAGGCGCTGGGGCTGCGGGGCGGCTGCATCTATGTCGGCGACCGGCTCGTTGCTTTCACCTACGGATCGGCCGTGAACGACCATACGTTCGACACGCATGTCGAAAAGGCCGACACGCGCTACGACGGCGCCTTCACGATCATCAACAAGCTCTTTGCCCAGCACCTTCCCGAGCGCTTCACGCTTATCAACCGCGAGGAGGACCTCGGCATCGAGGGGCTGCGCCGCGCCAAACTATCCTACCGTCCGGCCTTTCTCCAGCACAAGTTCACGGCCATCCGCCTGCATCCCGACGAGCTCTTCTGCCGGCAACTGTGGGCCGAGGCCTTCGGCGACGAGGAGGCCTTCATCGACTCCTTCCTGATGCGTTACTACAGCCGGCGGCGGATGCTGACGGCTTCGTGCGACGGCAAACCCGCGGCGATGCTCCACCTGCTGCCCTTCGAGACGGCCTTCGGGCCCGCCGCCTACATCTACGGTGTCGCCACCGCGGCTGCATACCGCCACCGCGGCCTGGCAACCGGGCTACTGCAGGAGGCGATCCGCCGCGCCGAAGCGGAGGGCTGCCGGGCGCTCTTCCTGATCCCCACGCCCGGAGACAACCATCTGCGGGCCTTCTACGAGCGTCTCGGATTCTCGGGAGCTATCCCCACAACATTCCACGCGCCCGACGGGTTCGACTTCGGCACGGGAACGGCCGGAAACGACTTGGCGATGATCCGCCCATGCGGAGAGCCGCTGCCTCTGCCTGAGCGGATCGAGGCAACGCTCGCCCTGTAAGCCGCCCGAGAAGACAAAAAAAGTCCGGCGATCGGTTCTGCAACCGGTCGCCGGATCTTTATACACGGCTCTCGCTACGCCGTCAGAAGCGGCGCTTGAAACACTCGATCGTATTCTCCATCAGGCAGCAGATCGTCATCGGGCCGACACCTCCCGGCACCGGCGTAATGACCGAGGCCTTGGGTTCGATGGCGGCAAAATCGACATCGCCGCACAGTTTGCCCGTCTCGGGATCGCGGTTCACGCCCACGTCGATCACCACCGCGCCCTCCGAAACCATGTCGGCCGTGATGAACTTCGGGCGGCCGATCGCCACCACCAGAATCTCCGCCCCGCGCGTTACCTCGGCGAGGTTGCGCGTACGGCTGTGGGCCATCGTTACCGTGGCATTCTCGTCGAGCAGCAGCTTCGAGACGGGAAGTCCCACAATGTTGCTGCGGCCGATCACCACGGCACGCTTGCCGGCAATCTCCACCCCGGCGGCCTTCAGCATCTTGATGATGCCCTTCGGCGTACAGGGCAGCGTGCAGGGCTGCTTCTGCCACAGCGCGGCGACATTGAGCGGATGGAAGCCGTCCACATCCTTCGACTTGTCGATGGCGGCGATTACCTTGTCCTCGTCGATGTGTTTGGGCAGAGGCAGTTGCACCAAAATGCCGTCCACCTCCGCATCGGCGTTCAGCGAGGCGATCAGCTCCAGCAATTCGGCCTCCGGGATGCTTTCCGGGCGGCGGATCGTCGTGTTGCGGATCCCCACCTCGGCCGAAGCCTTGGCCTTACCCGTAACGTAGCTCACGCTCGCCGGATTGTCGCCGACGAGTACCACCACCAGATGCGGTACACGGCCGTACTTCGCGGGAAAACCCTTCACCTCCTCCGCCATTTCGGCCTTGAGTCGGGCCGACAGCTCTTTTCCACTGATTATCATATTTTTCCGTTTTGCGTTATACTCTTTCTCCTATTTGTCCAGCGCCCAATGTCCGATATCGCTGCGATGGAACAGGTTGTCGCACTCGATGCGCGCCACATCGCGCAGGGCGGCCTCGCGCGCCTCGGCGAGCGTTGCGCCGCGTCCCACGACGAACAGCACGCGGCCTCCGGCCGTCAGGATCCGGTCGCCGTCGGCCTTCGTGCCCATGTGGTAGACCGTACCTTCGACACGGTCCAGTCCACGGATCTCGAAGCCCTTTTCATAGCTTCCGGGATAGCCCTTCGAGGCGAGCACGATGCCCAATGCCGGGCGGTCGTCCCACTCGAGCCGCGCATCGCGGCCGTCGGCCACGGCGCAGAAGATATCGACGATGTCGCTCTTCAGGCGCGGCAGCACGACCTCCGTCTCGGGATCGCCGAAACGGGCGTTGAACTCGATCACCTTGATGCCGTCCGCGGTCTTCATCAGCCCGCCGTAGAGCACTCCCTCGAAGGAACACCCCTCGGCGACCATCGCCTCGGCCATCGGACACATGATCCGCTCCACGGCATAGCGCTCGTCCTCTTCGGTGATGAACGGCAGCGGCGAATAGGCGCCCATGCCGCCCGTATTGGGACCCTTGTCGCCGTCGTAGGCCCGCTTGTGGTCCTGCGAGAGCACCATGGGCCAGACGCGACGTCCCGAGACGAAGCAGAGCAGCGAGAACTCCGGCCCCTCGAGGTAATCCTCCACGACAACACGCCCCTCGCCGAACTTGTCGTCAAGCAGCATCTCCTTCAGGGCCGCATCGGCCTCCTCCATCGTCTGGGCGATCACCACGCCCTTGCCGGCGGCCAGACCGTCGTACTTGAGCACGGCGGGGAACGGGCGGCCGCTCACATAATCGCGGGCCTCCGCATAGTCGGAGAAGGCGCGGTAGGCAGCCGTCGGAATGCCGTAGCGGGCCATCAGGTCCTTGGCAAACTCCTTCGACGACTCGACGCGTGCCGCAGCCTTCGTCGGACCGAAGATCCGCAGTCCGGCCGCCCTGAAGCAGTCCACGACCCCTGCGGCCAGGGCCGCCTCGGGTCCCACGACCGTCAGCGCGATGTCATGCTGCGCGGCAAAGTCGCGCAGACGCTCCACCTCCGTGTCGCGGATCGGCAGGCACTCGGCCTGACGGGCGATTCCCGCATTTCCGGGAGCACAATATATTTTCTCGACTTGCGGCGAGCGGCTCAAAGCATCCACGATGGCATGCTCCCTGCCGCCGGAACCGATAACCAAAACCTTCATAGCGTATCCGTTAAATGGTGAATCGTATCATGGGCATGCTCCGGGAGGCACACTCCCTCGGCATACGATACCGGGCGGTGCCATGCGCCGCCCGGACCGGTTTTCAGTGTTTGAAGTGGCGCTCGCCCGTGAAGAGCATGGCGATGCCCTTCTCGTCGGCCTTGCGGATCGAATCTTCGTCGCGGACCGAGCCTCCGGGCTGCACGATGGCCGTAACGCCGTACTCGGCCGCCAGGGCCACACAGTCGTCGAAGGGGAAGAAGCCGTCCGACGCCATGACGAGCCCCTCCGTAAAGCCGGCGGCATGCGCCTGCTTGAGGGCGATCTCGGCCGAGCCGATGCGGTTCATCTGTCCGGCGCCCACGCCCAGCGTGCGGCCGTCGCGCACCACGACGATGGCATTCGACTTCACATGCTTGACGATATGCCAGCCGAAGTTGAGATCCTCCATCTGCGAAGCGGCCGGCTTGGCCTCCGTAACGCACATCTCCTCTACGACCTGCTTGGTCGCCACGTCGAGATCCTGCACCAGCAGGCCGCCGTTCACGCTCACATACTGCTTCGGATCGACGGCGCCGCGCGACATGTCTACCTCCAGTAGCCGCAGGTTCTTCTTCGTGCAAAGCACCTCGAGCGCCCCCTCCGAGAACTTCGGGGCCATGATGATCTCCAGGAAGATCGGTTTCATCAGCTCGGCCGCCTCGCGCGTAACCTCGCGGTTCGTAGCCACGATGCCGCCGAAGATCGAGACCTTGTCGGCCTCGTAGGCCTTCGTCCAGGCCTCCACCACGTCGCGGCCCGTAGCGGCGCCGCAGGGATTCATGTGCTTCAGACCCACGCAGAACGGCTCGTCGAACTCGCGAACGATGCACAGCGCGGCATTCGCGTCCTGGATGTTGTTGTACGACAGCTCCTTGCCGTTCAGCTGGCGGGCGAAGGCCAGCGAATAGGGCACCGCATGCTCCTCGCGGTAGAACTTCGCGCTCTGGTGGGGATTCTCGCCGTAGCGCAACGGCTGCACGAGGTCGAACTCGAGGAAGAGTTTCTCGTTAAGGCCCGCCTGGGAGCGCATGTAGGTGGCGATCATCGCATCGTACTCGGCCGTATGGGTATAGGCCTTTGCGGAGAGTTTCAGACGCGTCGCCTTCTCCGTATTGCCGCCGGCACGGATCTCCGCAAGGATCTGTTCGTAATCCGCCGGATCGCACACGACCGTAACGTCGGCCCAGTTCTTGGCCGCCGAACGCAGCATCGAGGGTCCGCCGATGTCGATATTCTCAATGGCATCCTCCATCTTCACGTCGGGTTTGGCGATCGTCTGACGGAAGGGATAGAGGTTCACGCACACCAGGTCGATGAACTCGATGCCGTTCTCGCGGAGCGCCTTCAGGTGCTCGGGATCGTCGCGGCGTGCCAGCAGTCCGCCGTGCACCTTCGGATGCAGGGTCTTCACGCGACCGTCGCAAATCTCGGGAAATCCCGTAACGTCGCTGATGTTGATTACCTCGACACCGCTCTCGCGCAGCAGCTTCATCGTGCCGCCCGTGGCGATCACCTCCCAGCCCAGAGCCCGCAGTCCTTTTGCGAACTCCACGACGCCGGTTTTGTCGCTTACACTTACCAATGCTCTCATTTTCGGTCTATTTTATCTTTTCAACAATTTACTTTTCACTCTTTGCAGCCGCCGGTCGCTCTTCGAGCAGTCGGCGGATCGTCTCGACATAGAGCGGATGCTCCACGGCATGGATCTTCGCCTCCAGCTCCGCCAGATCGTCGCCCTCGTATTCGAAGGCCCGCTGGGCGATGATACGCCCTCCGTCGAGCGTGGCATCGACGTAGTGGATCGTAACGCCGAAGACCCTGACGCCGTAAGCCAGCGCCTGCTCGATGGCATGCGCCCCGCGGAAGGCGGGCAGCAGCGACGGATGGATGTTGATGATCCGTCCGCCATAGGCCCCGAGCAGCGTCTCGCCCACGATACGCATGTATCCCGCCAGGCAGACCAGCTCCACGCCCGCGGCATCGAGCCGGCGGACGATCTCCGCCTCGTAGTCCGCCTTCGAGGCGTACTCCTTCGGTGCGAAGGCCAGCGTCTCGACGCCGTGCGCCGCCGCACGCTCCACGACCCGGGCTCCGGGACGGTCGCATACGAGCAGCACGACCTGCGCAGGCAGGTCGCCCCGCTCCGCGGCCGACACGATGGCCTCGAAGTTCGTACCGTTGCCGCTGGCGAATACCGCAAGGCGTTTCATGGCGTTATCGGATCACAACCCCTTCCCGGTCGGTAACGCGGCCGATCACCGCGGCACGTTCGCCCTGTGCGGTCAGGATGTCAATGGCCTGCTGCGCCTGCGAGGCGTCGAGGGCGATGACCATGCCGATACCCATGTTGAAGATGTTGAACATCTCGCGGTGAGGCACCTGGCCGTACTTCTCCAGGAAACGGAAGACGGGGAGAATCTCCCACGATCCCTCCTCGATCTCGAGTCCCTGCCCCTCATGGAGGATGCGGGGAATGTTCTCGTCGAAGCCGCCGCCCGTGATGTGGCTGATACCGTGCACGTCGCAGCGACGGATCACCTCAAGCACCTGCTTGACGTAAATCTTCGTCGGCGTGAGCAGCACCTCGCCCAGCAGTTTGTTCGACAGCTCGGGATACGACCGGTGTAGATCCAGGCAGTTGTCCGCAAGGATCTTGCGCACGAGACTGAAGCCGTTCGAATGCACGCCGGTCGAGGCGATGCCCACGAGCACATCGCCCACGGCGACCTTCGAGCCGTCGATGAGCTTCGACTTCTCGACGACGCCCACCGTGAATCCGGCGATGTCGTACTCCCCGTCGGCATACATGCCCGGCATCTCGGCCGTCTCGCCGCCCACCAGGGCGCATCCGGCCTGGCGGCAGCCCTCGGCGACACCCGCCACGATCGCCTCGATCTTCTGGGGTTCGTTGTGGCCCACGGCGACATAATCGAGGAAGACGAGCGGCTCGGCTCCCTGTGCCAGCACGTCATTGACGCACATGGCCACAGCGTCGATACCGATCGTATCGTGCTTGTCCATCTCGAAGGCCAGCTTGAGTTTCGTGCCCACGCCGTCCGTACCGCTTACGAGCACCGGCTCCTGCACCTTGAGCGCCGAAAGATCGAACATGCCTCCGAAGGCGCCGATATTGCCCATCACGCCCAGACGCGAGGTCGAGGCCACATGCTTCTTGATGCGTCGCACCACTTCATATCCGGCCTCGAGGTTTACGCCGGCCTTTTCATAACTTTGTGCCATACTCTTCGCTTTGTTTTATCGTCCGTCGGGGCAGCCCGGCCGCCGCAAACGAACTCCATTCATATTTTATCAAACTTACTTGCCCTGCTTGTTTGCCTTGTCGAGCGGCTCGTAGAGCGCCGTGGGATAGTGGCCCGTGAAGCAGGCCATGCAGAGTTCCTGACGCTTTCCCGCCCGCAACAGCGACTCGGACGACAGGAAACTGAGCGAGTCGGCTCCGATCTCCTCGCGAACCCCCTCGACATCCTTGCGGGCCGAGATCAGCTCGTCGTAGGTCGAGGTATCGACGCCGTAGAAACAGGGATTCGTCATCGGGGGCGACGCGATGCGGACATGCACCTCCGTAGCCCCGGCCTCCTTGAGCATCGTAACGATGCGCCGCGACGTCGTGCCGCGCACGATCGAGTCGTCCACCAGCACCACCCGCTTGCCGCGCACGATCGAGCGCACAGCCGACAGCTTCATCCGCACGCCCTTCTCGCGCAGCTCCTGCGTGGGCTGGATAAACGTGCGGCCGATATACTTGTTCTTGATCAGGCCCATCTCATAGGGCAGGCCGCTCGCCTCGGCATAACCCATCGCAGCGCTCAGGCTCGAGTCGGGCACGCCGACGACGATATCCGCCTCGGCCGGCGACTCCTCGTAGAGCAGCCGTCCCGACGCCTTGCGGTAGGCGTGCACGTTGCACCCCTCGATATCGCTGTCCGGACGGGCGAAATAGATATACTCCATCGCACACATCTGGCGGCGCTTGTACATCGAATAGTCGCTGCTTCGCAACCCCTTGCGGTCGATCGTTACGATCTCGCCGGGCTCGACATCGCGGACAAATTCGGCACCCAGCACATCGAAGGCACATGTCTCGCTCGAAACGACCCATCCGTCGCCCAGGCGGCCGATCGACAGCGGACGCAGTCCGTACTTGTCGCGGCAGGCATAGATGCGGTTGGCGGTCATGATCAGGAAGGCAAAGGCCCCTTCGATCATGTTCAGTGCATCGATGATCGAGTAGATGCGCGGGCGGTCGTGGGAGCGCGTCTCCTTCTTGATCAGGTGTGCGAGGATCTCGCTGTCGGAGGTCGATTGGAAAAGGCTGCCCCGATTCTCAAGATATTCGCGCAGAAGCGCCGAATTGACGATATTGCCGTTGTGCGCCATGGCGAAATCGCCCGAATTGTGGCGGAAGAGGAACGGCTGGATATTCTCCGAACCGCCGCCGCCGGCCGTCGTATAGCGTACATGGCCGATGGCCATGTCGCCGCGCAGCGTGGCGAGCTTCTCCTCGTTGAATACCTCCGTTACCAGGCCGTTGCCCTTGATCCGGCGAAAATCGCCGTTGTCCACCGACACGATGCCGGCTCCCTCCTGACCGCGGTGTTGCAGGGCGTGCAGGCCGTAGTAGGCCAGCGACGCGGCATTGGGGACTCCGAAAAGCCCGAACACGCCGCACTCCTCGTGCAACTCACGGTCGCGAACTGTCTCCATCATATCTTATTCCGTAATTTTTTTCAAACGCATCAGAATCTCCTCGTAAGCCTCGCGGACCCGGCCCATGTCGCGGCGGAAACGGTCCTTGTCGAGCCGCTCGCCCGTCGTGGCATCCCACAGACGGCAGGAGTCGGGCGACACCTCGTCGGCCAGGACGATCTCGCCCTCGGGCGTCTTGCCGAATTCGATCTTGAAATCCACGAGCCGGACGTTGATCCGGTCGAAAAGCCCCTTGAGCACCTCGTTGATCCGGGCCGTCAGCCGGTAGATCTCGGCCAGTTCCTCATAGGTCGCCAGCCCCAGCGCCACGGCGTGATGGTCGTTGATGAGCGGATCGCCCAGCTCGTCCTTCTTGTAGCAGATATCGTAGATGACGTTCGACGGCTGCATGCCCTCCTCGATACCGAGGCGCCGGGCCATCGAGCCGGCGATCGTATTGCGCACGATCACCTCGAGGGGAATGATCCGCACCCGGCGGCACAGCTGGTCGCGGTCGTTGAGCGTCTCGATATAGTGGGTCGGGATACCCGCCTTCCGCAGCTCCCGGAAGAGGATCGTCGAAATGGCGTTGTTCAGCACGCCCTTCCGCTCGATCGTCGCCTTCTTGACGTTGTTGAACGCCGTGGCCGCATCCGTATAGTGGATGATGACCCTGTCGGGATCGTCCGTCGCAAAGAGCTGTTTTGCCTTACCGTCGTAAAGCATTTCGCGTTGTTCCATGTCTTTTTTGCCTGCGTTTGTTGGTATTTGAATTTTTTACTTCTTGCGGAAATAGTTTACGGCATTGCGGAAGAGCGACTGCTCCTTGTTGCCGGCAATGTTCTTGAACAGGTTCCGTTCGTAACGCTCCGTATGCCCCATCTTGCCGAGGATCCGACCGTCGGGCGAGATGATGCCCTCGATGGCGTACGACGACCCGTTGGGGTTATAGGGTGCCTCGGCCGTCGGGTTGCCCTCCGCATCGACATACTGGAAGGCCACCTGCCCGTTGGCGAACAGCTCGCGGGCGAGCTCCTCGCTCACGACGAACTTGCCCTCGCCGTGGCTCACGGCGATCGAATGGATCTCGCCCGGCCGGAAGCCCGCGAGCCACGGCGACGAGGTCGTGGCCACGCGCGTCGAGACGATCTGCGAGATGTGGCGGTTGATGTCGTTGCGGAAGAGCGTCGGCGAATCCTTGGTTACCATGCCCAAACGTCCGTAGGGAAGCAGTCCCGACTTGACCAGCGCCTGGAAACCGTTGCAGATGCCGAGGATGAGGCCCCCGCGGTCGAGCAGGGCGTGAATCTCCTCGCGGATATCGGCGTTGTTCAGGACATTGACGATGAACTTGGCGCTGCCGTCGGGTTCGTCGCCGGCGGAGAAACCTCCGCTCAGCACGAAGATGTGCGCCCGGCGGATATGCTGCTTCATCTCGGCGATCGAACGCAGGATGTCGTCGCCGGCGATGTTGCACAGCACGCTCATCTCGACCTCGGCACCCGCCGTACGGAAGGCCTTGGCCGTATCGTAGTCGCAGTTCGTGCCGGGGAAGACGGGGATGTAGACCAGCGGGTGCTCCACAGCCTCGCCGGGGTAGGCCACCACGCCCGTGGCGGGCGCCGAGGTCATCACCGTCGCCGTATTGACCCCCTTGTCGGGATAGACCGTCGCGAAGCGCTCCGTATTGGCGCGGTAGAGCTCCTCCAGCGGCATGCGCACGCCGTTGATCGTCAGGGCGGCATCCGCCACCGTGGCACCGATCTGCTCGGCATACGGGTATTCGAGCGTACCTTCGCACTCGACCAGAATCGAACCGTAGGCGTATTCGAAGAGCTTCTCTTCGTCGATCGTCGCCTCGACGCCGATGCCGTTTCCGAAGGCCATCTTCGCCAGACCCTCGGCCACGCCGCCGAAGCCGACGGACCACGCCGCGAGGACCTTGCCCGAGGCGATGGCATCGCTCACGAAGGTAAAGTTGCGCTTGAGCTGCTCCGTATCGGGCATGCAGCTCTCGAGCGGCGTATGGCGCACGAGGTAGATCCTATGTCCGGCACCCTTCAGGTCGGTCGAGATGACCGTGCGGGCATCGACCGTCGTGATGCCGAAGGCCATGAGCATCGGCGGCACGTTGATCTGCTGGAAGGTACCCGACATGGAGTCCTTGCCGCCGATCGAGGGGAGTCCCAGCTCGACCTGCATCTTCAGGGCGCCGAGCAGGGCGCCGAGGGGCTTGCCCCAGCTGCGGGCGTCGTGCGTCATGCGCTCGAAATATTCCTGGTAGGAGTAGCGCATGTGTTCGTAGCGCGCACCGGCCGCCACGACCTTCGCCGCCGCCTCGATGACGGCATAGGCGGCGCCGTGGTAGGGGCTCCAGGTGGCGATATAGGGGTTGTAGCCGAAGGCCATGATGCTGGCCGTGTCGGTATATCCGTCCGTCGGGAGCTTCTGCACCGAGACCTGCGTCTCGCTGCGCTGCGTGCGGCCTCCGAAGGGCATGAGCACCGTCGAACGGCCGATCGTCGAGTCGAACATCTCGATCAGACCCCGCTGCGAGAGGACGTTGTCGTCGCGCAGGTTGTTGGCGAAGCGCTCGGCAAACGTTGCGCCTTCGATCTTCCGGGCGAAGGGATCCCGGTGCTCCACCTCGCCGATACGGGCCTCGGCATAGTGCTTCGCGCCGGCGCTGTCGATGAACTCGCGGCTCAGATCGACCACCTTGCGCTCGCCCTTGAACATGCGCATGCGGCCCGTGGAGGTTACGTCGGCGACATGCACCGCCTCGATGTTCTCCTCGCGGCAGTAACCCATGAACTCCTCCATGTCGCGCGCCTCGATGACCACGGCCATACGCTCCTGCGACTCGCTGATGGCCAGCTCCGTGGAGTTCAGTCCGCTGTATTTCGTCTTCACGCGGTCGAGGTAGATGTCCAGGCCATCGGCCAGCTCGCCGATGGCGACGCTCACGCCGCCGGCACCGAAGTCATTCGACTTCTTGATCAGGCGCGTAACCTCCGGGCGGCGGAACAGCCGCTCGAGCTTGCGCTCCTCGGGGGCGTTGCCCTTCTGCACCTCGCTGCCGCACGTCTCGAGCGACTTGGCGTTGTGCTCCTTCGAGGAGCCCGTGGCGCCGCCGATGCCGTCGCGGCCCGTACGGCCGCCGAGCATGATGATCCGGTCGCCGGCTTCGGGACGCTCGCGGCGTACGTTCTCGGCCTTCACGGCTCCCACCACGGCGCCCACCTCGAGGCGCTTGGCCACATAGTCCGGGTGGTAGATCTCCCGGACATGGGTCGTGGCCAGACCGATCTGGTTGCCGTAGCTCGAATAGCCCGCGGCGGCCTTCTTCGAGATGACGCTCTGCGGGAGCTTGCCCGGGAGCGTGTCGCTCACCTTCTGGTAGATATTTCCGGCACCCGTAACGCGCATGGCCTGGTAGACGTAGCTGCGGCCCGACAGCGGGTCGCGGATCGCGCCGCCCAGGCAGGTCGAGGCCCCTCCGAAGGGCTCGATCTCGGTCGGGTGGTTGTGTGTCTCGTTCTTGAACTGCAGGAGCCACTTCTCGGTCTGCCCGTCCACATCGACATCGACGTAGACCGAGCAGGCGTTGTTCTCCTCGGAAACCTCCAGATCGTCCAGCAGCCCCTTCTTGCGGAGGTAGCGTGCACCGATCGTCGCGATGTCCATCAGACAGATGCTCTTGTGCTCGCGGCCCAGCTCGCGGCGGATCCGCAGGTAAAGGGCCAGCGAGTCCTCGATCTCCTGCTTGACGAAGGACTCCTCGACGGTGATGCCCTCCAGCTCGGTCGTGAAGGTCGTATGGCGGCAGTGGTCGCTCCAGTAGGTGTCGAGGATGCGCAGCTCGGTCTCATAGGGATCGCGCCCTTCGGCCCGGAAGTAGCGCACCACCTCGCGCAGGTCGTCGGCATTCATCGCCAGCCCCTGCGCGGCGCAGTAGCCCTCCAGCGCATCATCCTCCATCCCGCGGAAGCCTTCGAGCACCGAGACGGGCTTCACCTCGGCCTGCTCCATGTCGCTCAACACCGAGAGGTCCTTCTCGCGCGATTCGACGGCGTTGATGTAGTAGTGGCGGATCTTTGCCAGCTCCTCGTCGGTTACCCGGTCGTCGAAGAGCAGCAGCTTCGACGAGCGGATACGCACGTCGGCCGTCGGGTCGATCAGCCGCACGCAGTCCACGGCCGAGGCGGCCCGCTGGTCGAACTGTCCGGGAAGGTACTCCACGGCGATGTACTTGCGGCCCTCGAGGTCGCACGCATCAGTTACCGAGTCGGTTACCACTTCGCCGAAAACCGTGTAACGGCTCTTCTCGAGCAACTCCTTCGTAAAGCCGAACAGGTCGTAGACGTTCAGCAGGCGCAGGTCGCCCAGCGAAAGGTTCAGATTCGTGTTGAGCTCCCGGCGCAGGCTCTCGGCCTCGACCCGGAAGCGGGGCAATTTCTCAACGAAAATGCGGTAGTTGGTCGTATTCATCGATAGCGATATGTATTTTTCTTCTTGTTTCGTCATACGAAGCGGTCGGCCCACGCGCGGGCATACTCCGCGGCGGTCATGCCGACGAAGGTGATGTGGCCCATCTTGCGTTTGGGGCGGCTCTCGCTCTTCCCGTAGATATGGACGAAGACCCCTTCGTGCGGCTCGCGGGCGATCCGTTCGGCCGTTTCGAGATCCTGTCCCAGGATGTTCTTCATCACCGTGGGTGCCACCAGCCGGGGTTCCTCGAGCGGCTGCCCCACCAGATAACGCACCAGCTCGCGGAACTGGTTGGTCGTCGCGCCCTCGATCGTATAGTGGCCCGAGTTGTGGGGACGCGGAGCCATCTCGTTGAAGTAGATCTCACCCTGACGCACGAAATACTCGATGGCCAGGATTCCTTCGTAGCCGCACGAACGCATGAAACGCTCGCTCTGCTCCTTCATGCGCCGCAACACCTCCGCATCGACCTCGGCAGGTACGAAGCAGAGGTCCAGGATGCCGTCGCGGTGGACGTTGCGGCCGATCGGGAAGCTGACGATCCGCTCGCGGTCGGCGACCATCACGATGCTCGCCTCGAAGTCGAACGGAATGAACTCCTCCAGAATGCAGGGCACCGCGAGCAGCGACAGCGCCCGTTCGATGTCGGCCTCCGTGCGCAGCACCAACTGCCCGTGGCCGTCGTACCCGAGCGTGCGGGTCTTCAACACGGCCGGAAGGCCCATATCGGCCACGGCGGCGCGCAGCGACGCCTCGTCGTCCACGGCGGCGAAGCGGGGCGTCTGCAATCCGTGGTCCCGGGCGTTGCTCTTCTCGCGCAGGCGGTCCTGCGAATCGTAGAGAGGCCGGTAGCCCTGGGGGATATGGTATTTTTCGCACAGCGGGATGAGGATCTCTCCCGGTACGTTTTCGAACTCGTAGGTTACCACGTCGCTGCGGCGGCACAGCTCCTCGACGGCCTCGGGGTCGTCGAAACGCCCGACGATACGATCGTCGCACACGGCACCCGCCGGGGCATCGGCCGCCGGATCGAGGCACACGGTGCGCACCCCGAGCAGACGGGCCTGCTCGGCGATCATCAGTCCCAGCTGCCCTCCTCCGATAATTCCGATCGTCTTCATCGCTACTTGAGCTCGGCTTTCAGGACATCGGCGGTCTGCTTGGCGCGGAAGGCCTCGAGCCGTCCGGCAAGCTCTGCATCCTGCAGCGCCAGGATCGACACGGCGATCAGCGCGGCATTCTTCGCACCGTTGATCGCCGTGGTGGCCACCGGCACGCCGGCGGGCATCTGCACGATCGAGAGCAGCGAGTCCAGCCCGTTCAGGGCCCGCGACTTCACGGGAACACCCACCACGGGCAGCGTCGTCATCGAGGCCACCATGCCGGGCAGGTGTGCGGCGCCGCCCGCCCCCGCGATGATCACGCCGAGGCCGCGCTCGCGCGCCGTCTTGGCGTATTCACACAGCAGATCGGGCGTACGATGGGCGCTGACCACCCGTTTTTCGTAATCGACACCGAATTGTTCGAGCATGGCGACGGCATCGGCCATCACCTCATAGTCGCTCACCGAGCCCATAATCACTCCGACCTTCATAGACTATCGTTTTATCAAGTTGTCCGACAAAAAAAGACGGACCGCCACGACATACCATGTCGCGGCGGTTCCTTATCTAACCGAGTACACTGCGGACGCCGATCGTCCGCCCCGGTACTTCACGCACTGCTTCCGCACACTACGGGACACCGAATGGAAAGCGGCGGCAAAACATTGCTCTCGCTTGCGCTCCCTCTGGTCCCCATATTCGGTCCGCTGGTCCTTATGTTCGGCAGAAGTCATCGTGCAACCCGGAAAATTTCCCTCTCGGAATAACATGACAAAAGTAACGCTTTCCGACAGATTTTCAAAATTCCCGGGCACATTCTATCGACATTTTATCGACATTGGCTGCGGCTCGTCGAATAGGGCAAATCCTCCTCCTGCGTGCCGCGTTCGCGGTTGGGTTCGGCCTGCATCGTAAAGCGCAGGTCGGCGCCGTCGGCCAGCTCCGACCACGGCAGGAAGTTGTGCGTCCACGGCTTGCCGTCGAGCGTCAGGGAGCCCACATAGCGTTTGTCCGGAGCGTTCCCGGGGGCCGAAATGGTGATCTCGGCACCGGTATCACGATGGATCACGGCCTTCGCGAAGAGCGGCGACCCGAGGGCATACTCGTCCGAAGCGGGACATACGGGGTAGAAGCCCAGCGCCGAGAAGACATACCACGCCGAGGTCTGTCCGTTGTCCTCGTCGCCGCAGTAGCCGTCGGGCCGTGCGCGGTAGAGGCGGTCCATCACCTCGCGGGCCCACCACTGCGCCTTCCACGGCTGACCGGCATAGTCGTAGAGGTAGATCATGTGCTGTGCGGGCTGGTTGCCGTGGGCGTAGTTGCCCATGTCGGCCACCTGCATCTCCGTAATCTCATGGATGCGGAATCCGTAGTAGCTGTCGTCGTAGACCGGCGGCACGACGAATACCGAATCGAGCATCTGCGCAAAGGCCTCGCGGCCGCCCATGAGCGTAGCCAGCCCCTCGGGATCGTGGAAGACCGACCAGGTGTAGTGCCACGAGTTGCCCTCGGTAAAGGCATCGCCCCACTTGTAGGGGCTGAAGGGCGTCTGGAACGACCCGTCGGCATTGCGGCCGCGCATGAGCCGCGTCTCCGCGTCGAAGAGGTTGCGGTAGTTCATCGCAGCCTGCTCCAGCTTCGCGGCATCCTCCGCACGGCCCAGCTTGCGGGCCACGCGCGCAATGCACCAGTCATCATAGGCATATTCGAGCGAACGGGCGACGTTCTCGTTGATTCCCACGTTATAGGGGACATATCCCAGCGTATTGTAGTATTCGTGGCCGAGGCGTCCCGTGGAGCTTACCTCGGGATGCACCTTGCCGCGGCCGCTCATCATCGCCTCGTAGAGCGTTTCGATATCCTCTTCGGGCGTAATGCCCTTCAGAATGGCATCCGCAACCACCGAGGCGGAGTTGTTGCCCACCATGCAGCCGCGATGTCCGGGCGACGCCCACTCGGGCAGGAAGCCGCTCTCGCGCCAGGCATTGGCCAGTCCGGCCTGGATCTCGGCATTGACCGAAGGATAGACCAGATTCAGCAGCGGGAAGAGCGCCCGGAAGGTATCCCAGAAGCCCGTATCGGTGTACATGTACCCGGGCAGCACCTCGCCGTTGTAGGGGCTGTAATGGACGATCTCGCCCGACGCGGTGATCTCGTAAAACTTGCGCGGGAAGAGCACCGAACGGTAGAGGCACGAATAGAAGGTGCGGTACTCGTCGAGCGAGCCGCCCGAGACCTCGATGGCCCCGAGCACCTCGTTCCAGCGCGCCTCGGCGCGGTCGCGGATCTCCTCGAACGAGGCCTCGCCCACCTCCTTGAGGTTCTGGAGCGCCTGCTCCGCGGAGATGAACGACGAAGCGACACGCGCAAGGACCTGTTCGCCGCGCACGGTGGCGAAGTGCACCTTCGCCACGGCATGGTCGCCCTCGACGGCCTTGCCGCCCTCGGGATAGAGCGGCCGGCTGCCGGCCTTGTAACGCGTCGGGTTGTCGGTCAGCTCGACGGCCGAGAAGGGCTTGTCGAAGCGGACGACGAACCAGTTGCGGAAGTTCTCGGGCACGCCCCCGCTGTTGCGGGTCGTATAGCCCACGATCGTGCGGTCATCGACCGTCTCGATGCGCGACCCCCGGTCGAAGGCGTCGATCACCACCCCGCTCTCGGCCGACTCGGGGAAGGTAAAGCGCATGACGGCAGCCCGATCCGTCGGCGTAATCTCGGCACGGATGTCGTGGTCGGCCAGATAGACCGAATAGTAGTAGGGTTTGGCCGTCTCGGCCTGGTGCGAGAACCAGCTCTGGCGCGATTCTTCGTCGAGTTTGTCCTCTCCGCGCACGGGCATCAGGGCAAACTGTCCGTAGTCGTTGATCCACGGCGAGGGCTGGTGCGTCTGCTTGAAGCCGCGGATCGTATGGGCACCGTAGGTATAGGTCCAGCCGTCGCCCATCTTGCCCGTCTGGGGCGTCCAGAAGTTCATGCCCCACGGCAGGGCGATCGCCGGGTAGGTGTTGCCCGTCGAGAAGGCGTAGTCGGACTGTGTGCCCATCAGCGTCGTAACGTACTCCACCGGGGGCAGCAACTTTTCCTGGGGTTGCGATGCCGCGCCGCAGGCCGTAAACAGCAGGGCCAGGGCGGCCGAAAATGCATATCGTTTCATAACGGTCGTTATTCGGAAATTTCCGCAGCGGCGAGATCGTACCAGAGCGCCGGCTCGGGTCCCATCTCGAACTCGAGCACGCCGCCCTGCATCACCGCCTCATGCGAAATGTAGGGTTTGTCGTAGGGTTGTCCGTTGAGCCGCACGCCCTGCACATAGCGGTTTTCGGGCGCGAAGTTCTTCGCCTCGACGGTGAACGTACCGCCAGGCACGGCAATCTGCACCCGCTCGAAGTAGGGCGCGCCGAACCAGTAGCGGCCGCCGGCGGGCTCCACCTCGTAGAAGCCCATCGACGAGAGGACGTACCAGGCCGACATCTGGCCCACATCCTCGTTGCCCGAAAGACCGTCGGGCTGGTCGTGGTAGAGCGTCGAGAGCACCTCGCGCACGCGGTCGGCCGTCTTCCACGGCTCGCCGAGCATCGTGTAGAGGTAAAGTACATGGTGGCTCGGCTCATTGCCGTGGGCATACTGGCCGATCAGGCCCGAGATGTCGGGCGAGGTCTCGGCCCCCTCGACCACCGAGCTGACCGTGAAGAGCGAGTCGAGCTTCGCGATCATCGCCTCGCGCGAGCCGAAGCAGGCCTGCAGGCCGGCCACATCATGCGGCACAAGCCAGGTATACTGCCAGGCATTGCCCTCGCAGTAGTCGTCGGCGCGGTGCGTCGAGGCAAAGGGGTTGAAGGGCGTGCGCCAGCCGCCCTTCGCGTCGCGGCCGCGCATGAAGCCCGTCACGGGATCGAAATAGTTGCGGTACGAATGGCTGCGCTCCGTGAAGTAACGGGCATCGTCGTCCTTGCCCAGTGCCTCGGCGGCCCGTGCGGCGGCACCGTCGGCCAGGGCATACTCCATGTCGTAGGCCACCGCCTCGTTGAAGAGGTCGCACGGGATGTAGCCGTGTTTCATGCGCAGGCCGTTGCCGCGATCGGGGTTCATCGCCGTTTTGCGGATCGCCTCGAAGGCCTGCCCGCGGTCGAAGCCGCCGATTCCCTTCACGATGGCGTCGGCCACCACGGGAATGCCCGGATTGCCCACCATGCAGTCCGTCTCGTTGCCCCAGAGGTGCCATACGGGAAGGCGCCCCTGCTCGTCGGCGATCGCCAGCATCGTGCAGATGATGTCGGGCATCCGGTCGGGATGGAGGATCGTCATCAGCGGCATCGCCGCGCGGTAGGTATCCCACAGCGAGAAGGTCGTATAGGTCTTGTGGCCGGGGTTCGTGCGCACCTGGCCGTCGGCACCGCGGTAGTCGCCGTTCACGTCGCAGAACTCCGACGGGGCGACCATCGTATGGTAGAGCGCCGTATAGAAGATGCGCTTGGCCGCCTCGTCCTGCGTCTCGATCCGCACCTTGCCGAGTTCCGCCTCCCAGGCCGCCGTGGCCGCGGCCGCCGTGGCATCGAAGTCCCAGCCGGGAAGCTCCGCCGCGAGGTTGGCGGCGGCACCTTCGGCACTCACGGGCGAGAGAGCCACTTTCACGAGCAGCGGCTCGCTTTCGGTCGTATCGAAATCAACCCTTGCGTAACGGGCCGCCGTACCGGCCTCGGACGTCTCGCCCGGCTGCAGGAAGGTGATCCCCTTCACGGGCTTCGAGAATTCGGCCACGAACCAGACCTTCTGGTCCTTGGCCCAGCCCGACGAGTAGCGCCAGCCGCTCAGGCGCGTGCTGTCGTCCGAAAGACAGAATCCCGTATCGGTGGCCTTGTCCCAGCAGCCGCCGTTCTCCAGGTCGAAGACCAGCGCCGCCTCGTCCGACGTCGGGAAGGCATAGCGGTGGAATCCCACGCGGGGCGTGGCCGTCATCTCGGCCGTAACGCCGTAGCGGGTCAGCGGCACCGAATAGTACCCCGGGCGCACGACCTCCTTCGTACGGTCGGCATAGGACCAGAGGCCCGACTGCGGATCCTCCTCGACGCCGCGGGCGTAGGTTACCTCCCCCACGACGGGCATCACCGTAACGTCGAACAGGTCGCCGATGCCCGTACCGCTCAAATGCGTGTGCGAGAATCCGATGACCGTCGAATCCGACTGGTGGTAGCCCGAGCACCAGTCCCACTCCTGCGGGATGCTCGTGGGGCCGAGCTGCACCATGCCGAAGGGAACGTTCGCCCCGACGAAGACATGTCCGTGGCCGCCCGTGCCGATTTTGGGATCGACCCAGCGGGTCAGCGACTCCTCTCCGGAGGTTGCCGGAGTGCCGCAGGCGCCGGCGAGCATGAGGGCCGCAACCGGCAGAAGGCTGTATAACCGTTTCATAACCATATTATTTGCTGTTTTCGAGTTCAAAGGTCAGATGTCCGCCCGAGAGCAGTTCGTCGTGCGAGATGCGGTATTTGCCGAGCCGCTTGCCGCCGAGCGTCATGCGGCGGATGTATCCGGCATCGGGCGCCGTGCGGTCGGCCTCGATGACCAGCTCGCCGCGCGGCGTGTCGATCTCCACGCGGTCGAAGGTCGGGGCCGTGAGCGTATAATAGGGCTCGCCCGGACAGTCGGGATAGAGTCCCATCATCGAGAAGACGGCCCAGGCCGACATCGTTCCCGTATCGTCGTTGCCGGGGATGCCGTCGGGCTGCGTGGTGAAGTACTTCCCGAGCAGACGCGCCACCTCGCGCTGCGTGCGCCACTCCTCGCCCGGGAAACGGCTGAAGAGGTAGGCATAGGCGATGTCGGGTTCGTTGGCCGGGTCGTAGAGCCCCTTGTCGAAGACCGTCTGGAGCTTCTCGACGAACTTGCGGCGGCCGCCCATCAGGCGGGCCAGCCCCTCGACGTCGTGCGGGACATAGAACGTATAGTTCCAGGCCGAGCCCTCGTGGAAGCCGGGTGCGGCCGTAAAGTTCTCGCCGGCCTTCGGGTCGAACGGCGTGAGGAACGTTCCGTCCATGTTGATCGGACGCAGCGTGCCGAACTCCCTGTCGTAATAGTGGCGGTAGCCCAGCGAGCGCTCGCGGAAGAGCTGCGCGTCGTCGTCATGTCCGAGTGCCGCGGCCAGCAGCGAGAGCGCATGATCGGCGATGTAGTACTCCAGGGCATGCGACACGGAGGTGTCGCCCGCCAGATCCTTGGCATAGAAGCCCAGCGGCACATAGCCCCGCTCGATGTAGGGGTCGATGTCGGGCCGCAGGGGATTCTGCGCTCCGGGGGTCGTCGCCGACTTGATGAAGGCCTCGTAGGCCGTCTCGATATCGAAGTCGCGGAGCCCCTTGAGCCAGGTATCCGTAATGACCGGGATGGCCGGGTCGCCCTCCATGGTGAAGGTCTCGCGGCCGTAAAGCTCCCACTTGGGCATCCACCCCCACTCGCGGTACATGCCGATCATCGAGCGCACCATGTCCGTCTGCCGTTCGGGATAGACCAGCGTCAGGAGCTGGTGGACGTTGCGGTAGGTGTCCCACAGCGAGAAGACCGTATAGCGGTCGCCCTCCTCCGAGAGGCCCACGCCTCCGGGCGTCTCCATGAGCGGATATTCGCCGTTCACGTCGCTTAGGAGGTTGGGATGGATCAGCGCATGGTAGAGCCCCGTGTAGAAGACCCGCTTCTGGGCGTCGGTGCCGCCCTCGACGCGGATGCGGCCCAGGTCGTCGTTCCACCGCCGGCGGGCCGCCGCACGGAGCGCATCGAACGAGCTGCCTGCGGGCTGCTCGGCCTCGAGGTTCCGCCGGGCGTTCTCCATCGAGACGAACGAGATGCCCATGCGCACCTCAATCTGCTCGCCGGGCGTCAGGTCATCGTAGGTGAACCAGTAGCCGATATCGTCGCCCGCCAGTTCGCGGCCGTAGCGCGTGTAGAGCTTGTACTTGCCGTTGTCGGGGGTCCACTCGGCCTCAACGCCCGTCATCGGACGCTGCTTCTTCCAGTAGCCCGACGCCGTGGGCGCCTTCGAGACGCGCAGGACGAAGTAGATCGGGAAGACCGCCTGCGGGTTGTAGCAGAAGGTGCCCAGCAGGCGCATGCCCTCGATCTCGCGGTCGTTCACGCGGCGCACCATCGCACCGGTCTCGTTCGTGAGGCCCTCGCCCAGGTTCAACAGGATATGCCCCGTCCCTTCGGGGAAGGTGTAGCGCTCGGCCGAGCTGCGCGGCGTGGCCGTCGCCTCGATGCGGATGCCGTATTTGGCCAGCGTCGCGGCGTAGTAGCCCGGCGTGGCCACCTCGTCGCCGTACTCCGAGCCGTAGTTACGGTAGTCCACATCCAACTCGCCGCACGTCGGCATCGTCAGCAGGGCCCCCATCTCGGGGCATCCCACGCCGCTCAACGCCCCGTGGGCCATTCCCGTGAAGAACTTGTTGTGGTACTCGTAGGGCGTGGACCACCAGCGGGCGTCCTTGTCGTAGAGGTTCTTGTCGGAGCCCATGACGTTGAACGGCACGACCGACATCATGCCGTTCGGGCAGAGGGCTCCGGGATTCGTCGTGCCGAAGTTGGTCGTCCCGATGAAGGGATCGACCCAGTCGGCGGGTTCCTGCGCCCGCACCGGAGCGCAGAAAAGAGCTGCGGCGAGCGCCACAGCAGGAAGCGTTCGTCGCAGACTCATCACAGGATGCTGTTTTTCTTCGTGAATTCGACGATTTCGGGAATGTATCCGAAGGCGAGGCCCGTTACCGTGTCGGCACATCCGTAGTAGACGGCCACGCGGCCCGTTTCGGGATCGTGCAGCGCCGCGCAGGGGAACGTTACGTTGGGCACGTCGCCCATGCACTCGTACGTCTCGCGCGGGGAGATCAGATACGGACCGCTGCGGGCCAGCACCTTCCACGGCTCCTCCAGGTCGAGCAGCGCCGAGCCGAAGGCATAGACATAGCCGTTGCACGAACGCAGCACGCCGTGGTAGAAGAGCAGCCACCCCTCGCTCGTCTCGATGGGCACGGGGCCCGCGCCGATCTTCATGCACTGCCAGGCGCTCTGCTCGAAGGCCGCGGGCGACATGACATGGCGGTGGCGGCCCCAGTAGACCATGTCGGGCGACTCCGAATAGAAGATGTCGCCGAAGGGGGTATGCCCCGTGTCGCTCGGACGCGAGAGCATCGCGAACTTGCCGCCGATCTTGCGCGGGAACATCACGCCGTTGCGGTTGTAGGGCAGGAAGGCGTTCTCCAGCTGGTGGAAGGTCTCGAAATCGGTCGTCCAGGCGATGCCGATCGTCGGGCCGTGGTAGCCGTTGCACCACGTTACATAGTACTTGTCGTCGATCTTCGCCACGCGGGGATCATAGCCGTAGACCCATTCGGCCACCTCCGGGTCGGCACCCTCGAGGTGGAAATCCGCCTCCTGGATCTCCCAGTCGATGCCGTTCACCGAGAAGCCGACATGGATGCGCATGCGGCGGTTCGTGTCGTCGCAGCGGAAGACGCCGGCGTAATTGTACTTGCCCTTCTTGAAGGGTACGACAGCCGAGTTGAAGATCGAATTCGACGTCGAAAGCGCATAACGGCCGATAATCGGGTTGGCCGAATAACGCCACATGACCTCTTTGGAGCCTGCGGGACGCTCCTCCCACGGCATCCCGGGCAGCGCCGGGCCCGTTATTTTCAGATTTGCCATAACTTCGATGGTTTTGTTATAAGTATGTTTTCAATCAGTTCACAACAATCTCGTCAATGAAGATCCAGCCGCCGGCATTGCCGTGGAAGGCCGCATGACAGCGGACATAACGCGCCTGCGCGCTGCCCTCCCAGCCGAAGGCCCGGCACTGGAGCTTCGGATCGTCGAACGGGAGGTCGTTGAGCTCCTCGCCCAGCACGGTGAAGTGCTCACCGTCCTCCGACACGGAGATCTCGACGCTCCTGGGCAGTCCGATCAGCGCGGAGTGCCACTGCAGGAAGTCGGCCTTCACCTCGCGGATCGCCTTCACGGCGCCGAGGTCGATCGTCGCCTCGAAATCCCTGTTCAGGAAGCCCTGCCAGCGGTAGCCGTAGTTCCACGGCCCGAACCAGCCGTCGGTAAGCGATCCCTCGCCGTCGGCCGGGTAGCTCTCGTACCACTCCGCGCCGTAGCTCACGGGGCATCCCAGCGCCAGATGCTTCACCTGCTTGAGGGCCTCGGGACGCTCCGCACGCTCCGATGCGGCCTGATCGAAGGTATTGTACCCCTCCGCGCGCGCCGTCTCAATGCGGAGCAGCGCCCGGCGGTGGAAATCGTCGTAATCCTTCCGTTCGGGTGCGGTCCACGCCACCTCGGCCAGGGCGAACATGCGCGGGTAGAGCATGTACTCGGCATGTTCGCCCGTCGGGACATACTCGGTCCACAGGTTGGCCTGCACGCCCAGCACATTCTCGCGGCCCACCATATCCTCGGGAGCCGGCTCGCACATGTAGACCTTCGGCAGCGGCAGCGAACCCTCGAGCGCCTTGGGCTCGGTCGAGGGGTTGCCCTGATACTTGTCCAGATAGCAGTAGCTGCCCGGCGTCATCACCACGGGATGACCCGAAGCGGCCGCCTTGCGGCCGCCCGACATGCCGCGCCACGACATCACCGCGGCGTTGGGAGCCAGACCGCCCTGCAGGATCTCGTCCCAGCCCAGGAGCTTGCGTCCGTGGGCATTGAGGAAAGCCTCAACGCGGTGCACGGCGTAGCTCTGAAGCTCGTCGAGGTCCTTCAACCCCTCGCACTGCATCCGCGCGCGGCACTTCGGGCAGGTGGCCCAACCCTTTTTCGTGGCCTCGTCGCCGCCGATGTGGATATACTCCGAAGGGAAGAGCTCCATGACCTCCGCGAGAACATTCTCCAGGAACTCGAAGGTCTTGTCGTTGCCGATGCACAGATCGTCATAGACGTAAGGCTTCCCGGCGCACGACAACTCGGGATAGACCGCCAGGACCTCCTCCGAATGGCCGGGCATCTCGATCTCGGGGATCACCGTGATGTGCAGCGAATCGGCGTAGGCCACCACCTCGCGGATCTCCTCCTTGGTATAGAAGCCGCCGTAGGCATTCGGATCCTCCTTGCGGCCATAGGGACGGCGTCCGGCATCGAGCCACTCCTGCCACGGCTCGACCGCACGCCAGGCGGCAATCTCCGTCAGCTCGGGATAGCGGTCGATCTCGATGCGCCAGCCGCCGCCGTCGGTCAGATGCCAGTGCAGGCGGTTGAGTTTGAGCGAGGCCATCATCCGCAGCTGTTTTTTCACAAACTCCTTGCCGAAGAAGTGGCGCGACTCGTCGAGATGCATACCGCGGTAGCCGAAGCGCGGCGCATCGACGATGCGCTGGGCCGGGATTTTATCCCCATAGTGGCTGCGAAGCTGCAGCAGGGTCTGCAACCCATAGAAGAGACCCGCCTCACCGCGTGCCCTGACTACCGCACCCTCGGGAAGGACCGAAAGTTCATACCCCTCCTCCGAGGCGGGCACGCCCTCCTCCGACGAAAGGACAAAACGCAGGGCGGCATCCTCCGCCATCTCCGCCGCCGGCAGCGGCGTCGTCCGCAGAGAGGCGGCCAATGCGTCGGCAACCGCCTCCGGGGTGTCGAACGCCACGGTAAGCGGCGTCGGGATCCGGAAGGTTCCGGGACATTTCTCGATCGTGGCGGGCCGGGGTATGACAACCTCGGCATACTCGGGAGATCCGCCGCAGGAGACGGCCGAGAGCGACAATACGGCGCCGGCAAGACCGGCAATCAGGAGAGCGAAGCGTGTTTTCTTCATGTTTTGCTTGGGTAAACGGATTTTATCGGTTTTTATTTCTTTTCGTCGGGGTAGGTGAAGGGGATCAGACGCGTCATGACAAAGGCGGGGATCGTAGTCAGCATCACCACCAGGAAGAAGACCTTGTATCCGAGCCAGTCGCTCAGATAGCCCGAGACGGCGCCGGTGAGCATCACCGAGAGGTTCATGATGCCCGAAGCGAAGGCGTAGTGGGCCATCTGATGCTTGCCGGGGGCCACCTGCTGCATCATGAAGAGCGTGAGACCCACGAAGCCGAATCCGTAGCCGAAGTACTCCAGCACGATGCCGCCGGCGATGAACCACATCGACGAGGGCTGGAAGAAGGCCAGCAGGGCGTAGACCACGAACGGGACGTTGAAGATGCAACAGAGCGTGAAGAGCGTACGGCGCAGGCCGCGTGCGGCGATGTAGTAGCCCGCAAGCAGCGATCCGAGCAGGAAGGCCCCGGCGCCGAACGTGCCGTAGTAGAGGCCGATCTGCTGGTTCGAGAGACCGAGGCCCCCGACCGCCGTATCGGCCTTGAGGAAGAGCGGCACGATCTTCATGACGAAACCCTCGCCCAGACGGTAGAGGATGATGAAGGCGATGTAGTACCAGATGTGCTTCTTGGCAAAGAAGGCGACGATCACTTCGCGCAGCCCCCGCAGGCCCTCACGCAGCGAATGCTTCTCGGCGGCGGCACCGCCCGACGGAAGCATCTTCGCATGGTAGAGTCCGATCAGCACAAGCAAACCGCAGAGGATGGCCAGCACGACGGTCCACGCATGTACATATGCGTCGAACGAAGCGGCTCCCGCCGCGGAGCTCCGCTCATAAAGCCACCCGGCGAACCAAACCAGACCGCCCGTGGCCACCAGTTTGGCCAGGTTGTAGAAGGCGCCCTGCCAGCCGATATACTTGGCCTGGTCGCGCGTCGAGAGCTCCGACATGTAGACGCCGTCGGCGGCAATGTCATGCGTCGCGCCGCTGAAGGCCACGACGGCAAAGACGGCGATCGTTACGGCGAAGAACGACGGCAGATGCAGGGACAACGCCGCCACGCCGAACATCACGCCGCTCAACAGCTGCGTGGCGACGACAAAAAACTTTTTCGTGCGGAAAAGCTCCAGGAAGGGGCTCCAGAGGAATTTGATCGTCCACGGCCACATGATCAGCGAGGTCCAGAAGGCGATCTGCGCATCCTGAATCCCGAGATCCTTGAACATCACGGCCGACACCATATTCAACACCACGAAGGGCAGTCCCATGGCAAAATAGAGGCTCGGGACCCAGGCCAACGGGGAAACGATACGTCTGGTCTTGTTCATCGAAGAAGGTTCATTACAAGGTTTTGGTGAACAAAGATACGCATTTTCCCGGGACTTTCCGAGGCTTTCCGGCGTAAAATCGCACACAGAGTGAAAGGCTTACGAAAAAGTGCGTCCGAAGCCCCTTGAAAGGGGCTTCGGACGCACTGCTGGTCCTTTCCAACCGGGGATCAGCGCGCCTTGGCCTCGCAGTAGGCACAGCGGCATACGCCGTCGGCCGTGCGGCGGAAGAGCTGATCGACATCCTCGGTCGCCGAGATGCATCGGGCGTTCGGGCAGGTCATCTCATTGACGATATACTCCTCGTTGAAGACCGGTGTGCGGGCGAACGGACGGTTCTCGTCGGCCCAGCGCAGCAGCGTATAGATCAGCGCCATGCGCACGAACTTGCCATTCTCGACCTGGCGGAAGTAGGCCGCGCGCGGATCGTTGTCCACCGCCCGCGTGATCTCGTTCACACGCGGCAGCGGGTGCAGGATAATCATGTCCTTGCGCGCCGTACGGAGCTTCTCCGTATCGAGCACGAAGCTGTTCTTCACGCGGTCGAACTCCTCCTCGTCGAGGAAGCGCTCCTTCTGCACGCGCGTCATGTAGAGGATGTCCAGCTCGGGCATCACCTCCTCCATCGTGCGCACCTCGTGGAACTCGACCTTCGAGGCGGCACGCATCTCCTGCAGCATGTAGTCCGGCAGGCGCAGTTCCTCGGGCGAGATGAGGTAGACACGGATCCCCTCGTAGCGCGACAGCGCCTTGATGAGCGAGTGGACCGTACGGCCGAACTTCAGGTCGCCGCAGAAGCCGATCGTCAGGTGGTCGAAACGCCCCTTCTCGCGCTTGATCGTCAGCAGGTCCGTCAGCGTCTGCGTCGGATGGGCATGGCTGCCGTCGCCGGCGTTGATGACCGGGATACCGGCATACTGCGAGGCCACGAGCGGCGCCCCCTCCTTGAAGTGGCGCATGGCGATGATGTCGGCGAAGCAGCGGATCACACGCACCGTGTCGGCGACCGTCTCGCCCTTCGAGACGGACGAGGAGTTGGCGTCCGAGAAGCCGATCACCTGTCCGCCCAGTTCGAGCATCGCCGAGGTGAAGCTCAACCGCGTGCGGGTCGAGGGCTCGTAGAAG
>DWWQ01000011.1 GCA_019119615.1 Candidatus Alistipes stercoravium
GGTGTTGGGCCCGAAGTGGACGAAAAGGTTCATCTCCATGCGCTGCCAGGCAACCTGCTCGGGCGTCGGCAGGACGCCGTAGGGTTCGGGCGCGGGAGTGGAGGTGCAGGCCGCGAGCAGCAGAAGGCCGCCGAAGGCCGCAAGGCGGGAAAGGATCGGTTTCATGGATGGAAAAGGTTTTTTCGGATTTCAATAGCGGAACTGCCGGGCCCGCTCGGCGGACATCACCTCCTCGGGCACCACGGCGAAGCGCAGCGTATGGTCGTCGTCGCTCCAGAGCGTGCGCGACGGTTCGGGACGCGAACCCCAGCTGTCGTAGCCCCCGACGCCCGTCTGCCGCAGGTCGAGGCACACCTCGACGAAGTCGCGCGGTGAGATGTCGTCGATATGGTGCTGACGGGGCAGGCGGTTGTGCGCTTCGGCCGGGTCGTGCTCCTCGTCGGGCGTGAAGTTGAGCCACTGGTAGTCGCACGCGACGGCCTCCTCGGAGTCGAAATCCTCGACGGCGTTGCGCAAGACGTTGAATTCGAAGAGGCTGTCGGCCACGAACGTTACCCCGCCGAGAGAGAGCTCCGTGCAGTCGGTATGGTGCCCGCACTCCTGGGGCCGGACATAGGGGAAGTACTCCGCGGAGGCCGTCGAGCGGTATTCGCCCGGGCGGCTGCCGGCACAGCGGTCCCAGTAGTTCTCCGCGGGACCCCGGCCGAAGTAGCGGAAGGCCTCGGCCGCGGCGGGCAGGCGCATCCGCACGCCGACGCGGGGGATGTCGGTCGGCTTTTCGGAGGCGACGCCCCCGAGACGCAGCTCCACGGCCACGATGCCCGAAGGATAGACCGTGCAGGCCATCGTGCAGGGATTCCCCGACGGCAGCGCATAGTCCGCTTCGAGAAGCGTGCCGCCCGCGGGACCTGCCGCAACGCGCGTCGCGGCGCGGAAGTCGCGGCTCGCCTGCTTCCAGCACTGCGCACGGTGGGGCATGCCGTTGCCGTAGTCGTTGTCGGTCGGGGCGCGCCAGAAATTGGGGCGGAAGCCGAAGCCGTCGGCGAAGAGCTCGCGGCCGCGGATCCGGCAGGAGGTTACGGCGCCCTGCCGCTTGTCGAAGCAAAGCTCCACGCGGGGCGAGAAGATCCGGATGAGCGTGTCGTTCTCCTCAACCTCGCAGTGTCCCTTCTCCGCATAGGCCGTCCGCGTCGGGGCCTGCAGGGCGAAATGTTCGGTGGCGACGACCGTCCCGGCCGCGCAGAGCGGATCGGCATCGCGTGTCGCCAGGTCGAAGTCGATCCAGCAGCGGCGCCCCTCCGGCAGGCGGGGCAGCGCCACGGTAAACTCCTCGCCGCACTGGGGCGCCGTGTCGAGGTGCAGCACGCCCCGGCGGAGCGTCCGCCCGTGGGTCGAGACCCGGTAGCGGAGCTCATAGCCTCCCAGATCGGTGAAGTAGTGGCGGTTGAAGATCGTAAAACGGCCCGTCGCGGGGTCGGCGGAGGTGATGGCTACGGGCTGGTGGACGTAGGCCACCTCGGCCAGCGCGGGGTGCGGCTGCCGGTCGGGATTCACGATGCCGTTGCAGAGGAAGTTGCCCTGGCTCGGCGTACGGTCGCCGTAGTCGCCGCCATAGGCCCAGAAGGGCTCGCCCGCGGCATTCCGCGCGGCAAGGCCCTGATCGACCCAGTCCCAGATGAAGCCGCCCTGCAGGTTCGGCCAGGCGTAGATCGCCTCCCACTGCAGGTCGAGCGACCCGGTCGAGTTGCCCATCGCGTGGGCGTACTCCGAGGGGCAGACCGGACGGTCCGCGCCCTGCTCACCCATGCGGCGGAACCACGCCGCCGAGGGGTATTGCGGCACGATCATGTCGGTGTTCCACTCCCGCACGGCCCGCTCGTAGCAGATCGGGCGGTGCATGCCCGCCTGCTCACGCCGTTCCAGCTCCTCGTAGGCACGGTAGAAGTTGTAGCCGTTGCCCGCCTCGTTGCCGAGCGAGAGGATCGCCACGCAGGGGTAGTTGCGCGTACGCAGGTACATGTTCAGGATGCGGTCCAGGTGCGCGGGGTACCACGCGCGGCGGTTGCCCAGCGTGCGCGTGAGGTCGTAGCCCATGCCGTGCGACTCGATGTTGGCCTCCGAGTAGACGTAGAAGCCGAGGCTGTCGCACAACTCGTAGAAGAAGCGAGGCAGCGGGTAGTGACTCGTGCGGATGGCGTTGATGTTGGCCCGGCGCATGAGCCGGAGATCCTCCAGAAGCAGCTCGCGCGTGAGGTAGTGGCCCGTCCAGGGGTTGTGCTCGTGGTAATTGACCCCCTTGAACTTCACCGGCTGCCCGTTTACGAGCAAGACGCGGCAGGGACGATCCGCGGAGTCGGGCCGCTCGGCGTCGGTGATCTCGAAGCGGCGGAAGCCCACGTTGAAACGCGCATACTCCCCGTCCACGCAAAGCAGCAGCGTGTAGAGCGCGGGATGCTCCGCCGACCACGGCCGCACGTCGGGCACCCGTCCCGTGAAACGGCATGCCCCGGAGAGGGTGCCGTCGCCCGAGAGCACCGCACGCCCGTCGGCGTCGAGCAGCTCGTAGGCGCAGTCGATGCGGCAGGCGGAGTCGGCCGCCAGGCGCAGCTCGAACAGGCCGTCACGCAGCCCCTTGTCGAGCGTCGAGACTACCTCGAAGTCGAAGCCCGTCGGGCGCCGCTCGCTCGAAAGGTAGACGCTGCGCTCGATGCCGCTCATGCGCCAGAAGTCCTGGCATTCGAGCCACGATCCCGTGCTCCAGCGGTAGATCTTGACCACAAGGTCGTTGTCGCCCTCGCGCAGCAAGGGGGTGATGTCGTAGCGCACGGCATTCTTCGAATCCTCGAAGTAGCCCGCCTCGCGGCCGTTCACATAGACGTACGCGCCGGACTTCGCGCCACCGAAGTTAAGATAGACCGTGCGGCCGCGCCACGCATCGGGGACGCGGAACGTGCGGAAATAAACCCCCACGGGCGTCGCCTCGGGCAGCTGCGGGGGCTGCGGATCGACCGGCGCGAACTCGTAGACCGTATTGACGTAGATGGGCGTGCCGTGGCCCTGCACCTCCCAGTTGCCCGGGACGCGGATCGTCCCCCAGGCGGCCGCCTCGGCGGCGGTTGTCGCGGCGATGCCGGCGGGCAGCTGCTCCGGCGTGTCGAAGTAGCGGAAGCGCCACTCGCCGTCGAGCGAGCGGTAGTTCGCGCTCCGTTCGAAGGGGAGGGTGAGCGCCTCGCTGCGCGTCGGGTGGAAGATGATCTCCGTGCGGCGGCTCTCGCCGTTCACGTTGAAAACGGCAGGATCCTGCCAGCAGGGGGTTTGCGCGGAGGCTGCCGTCGCGGCAAGCAGCAGCAGGGCGACAATCGGGTTTTTCATGGGTGCAGTGCGGTTTGTCCTTCGGAAAGGCCGCGAAACGGCGGCGCGGGCCGAAGCCTCCGCCGCAAACGCGCGGATCCCGAAGCGATTTCGGACAAATATAGCAAAAAAAAGGGAATTTCCACCCGTCCCGGCCCTCCGGAAGGAGCTCCGCCGGGGAAAGGGCGCAGGCCGCGGCGGAAAAAATTCCCGCATGAACGAATTTTTCCCGCCCAGCTTTTTCATTCTGAAGAATTTGGCTATCTTTGCACCCGAAACAGGCGGAATTGGGATGCCCGCCCGCGGAAATTCCGGAAACGATCCTCCGCGGAGCAGGCGTTGAGAACCGCCGCAGGTAACACTTTAAAAACATTACAACACCATGAAAACCATTTCGGTAAAGGCTGTGAAGCGCGCCGACTTCGGCAAGAAGGCAGCCAAGGCCGTACGTCGCGAGGGTCTGGTACCCTGCGTACTGTGCGGCAACGGCGAGACGGTCTCCTTCTCGGTAGACCCCCGCGAGATCAAACCCCTGATCTACACCCCCAACTCGTACATCGTAGAGTTCGACTTCGACGGCAAGAAGGAGCAGGCCGTACTGCGTGAGGCCCAGTTCCACCCCGTACGCGAGGAGATCCTCCACCTGGATTTCTACCGCATCGCTGCCGGCAAGCCCGTATCGATCGCCATCCCCGTACGCCTGACCGGTAACGCCGAGGGTGTGAAGGTCGGCGGCAAGCTCGTCCTCTCGGCCCGCAAGCTCACCGTGAGCGCCACGGTGGAGAACCTTCCCGACGAGATCGTCGTGGACGTTACGCCGCTGGGCGTGGGCAAGACGATCTTCGTAGGCGACCTCCAGTTCGAGAACCTGCGCTTCGTAACCCCCGCAACGACCGCCGTATGCGCCGTCCGCGTAACCCGTGCTTCGCGCGGTGCCGCCGACGCTGCGAAATAGTCGCCCGTAGACGATGAAATACCTCATTGTTGGGTTGGGTAACATCGGCATGGAGTATGCCGGAACCCGCCACAACATCGGATTCAAGGTGTTGGACGCCCTCGCAGAGGCGTCCAACGCTGTTTTTACCACCGTGCGCTACGGCGACATGACCGAGGTGCGGCACAAGGGCCGCACGCTGCTGCTGCTCAAGCCCTCGACCTACATGAACCTCTCGGGAAAGGCCGTACGCTACTGGATGGAGGCCGAGAAGATCGCTCCGGAAAACCTGCTGGTCATCTCCGACGACATCGCCCTGCCGTTCGGCACGCTGCGTCTCCGACCGAAAGGGAGCGCCGGAGGCCACAACGGCCTGAAGAACATCGCCGAACTGCTCGGCACGGAGGAGTTCGCCCGCATGCGCTTCGGCATCGGCGGCGACTTCCCCAGGGGCCACCAGGTGGACTACGTCCTCGGCGAGTGGACCGACGAGGAGCTCCGGGCGATGCCCGAGCGGCTCAAGCTCTTCGTCGAAGCCATCCGCTCGTTCGCAACCGTCGGATGCGCCCTGACGATGAACAACTACAACAAGAAATAATCCCGGAGCGGACCCGCCCCGCGGGAAAAACCGCCGAAAGGAACCGGAAACCCCGGTTCCTTTCTTTTTTCGGGACATTTCGCGGCAGCGGGACCCCGATCCGCACCGCCCGATTCGGCCATTCATAAGTCCGTTCCGGACACCCTTCAGACCCGTTCCGACCACCTCCGAAACCGGGCGGGAAACGCCGCATAACCGAACGCACAATTTATTGACGTACAAATTATTACACGCATTTTTCACCCCCGAAAAATGTTTGGCAGTTCCGGTTTTTTTACCTACTTTTGTTCAACGCCGCAGTTCCTGCCCGACAGGAAACACGGCTTCCGTAAGAGGGATTCTTCCGCATGGAGGATGTGCAAACAGTTGATATCCGGCAAGTTATACGGGCATCGACGACCCCGGGGAATGTCCCTTCCACAAAAAATCCAGAAAAACATTCCGGCATATGGTCGATCCACAGGGAGCCTGGTACGTTCTCCGCGTTACCTACCAACGGGAACTCCCGACCAGGGAGGCACTCACGCGTCTCGGCATCGAGACCTTCGTCCCCGAACGGATCGTCCGGCGCCGCGACCGGCGGGGACGCTTCTGCACGGTCCGCGAGGCGGCCCTGCACAACTACATCTTCGTCCGCACGACCAAACGGGTCATCGACGAACTGAAAACCTTCCGGCTGCCGATGCTCCGCTATGTGATGCATGTGGAGGAGGGACTCAACCGCCCGATGATCGTTCCCGAAGCCCAGATGCGCCACTTCATGGCCGTCGCCGGAAGCCTCCAGCCGCAGGTTCTCTACCTCTCGCCGTCGGAGCTGGACCTCGCGAAAGGCGACCGCGTACGCATCACGGGCGGCCTTTTCGCCGGGGTCGAAGGCATCCTGCTGCGGATCCGACAGGCCCGCGAACGCCGCGTCATCGTCTCGATCGAAGGGGTCGCGGCCGTGGCCACGACATCGGTGCCCGCCTCGCAGATCGAGAAGATTCCCTGATGCCGGAAACTCCTTTACCACTTCACGACAGACACCCGTTCGACCCGAATCATGGGGAGAGAAAAAAGTATTCAAGGTCAGATATGGGATCGCATATTTTCGCTCAAACGACGCTGCTGCCGTTTCTCACGGCATTGCTGTGCGTCGGCATCGCCCATCCTACGATGGTCCGCATCGCCCACCTGAAAGACATCGTCGATGTTCCCGACGCCCGCAAGCTGCAGCGGACCCCCATCCCGATCATGGGAGGGATCTGCGTCTTTCTGGGGGGCATTACGGGAATCGGCATTTCGAGCTTCTTCGAGGCCAACGCCGACCTGTTCGTCGTCGTCATGGCCATGACCGTCATGCTCTATACGGGGACCATCGACGACATCCTGGGGCTCTCGCCCCGCATCCGCCTGGTGATCGAGATCCTCACGGTACTCTGCCTGATCGGCATCGGAGGCTACGTCCTCAATGATTTCCACGGTCTGTGGGGGCTGGGGATCATCCCGATGTGGGCCGCCGTGCCGCTGACGGTCTTCGCCGCTGTGGGAATCATCAACGCCATCAACCTCATCGACGGCGTGGACGGCCTCTCGTCGGGATTCTGCATCATGGCCTGCGTCATGTTCGGATGGCTCTTCTACCTCGCGGGCGACACCTCGATGACGATCCTCGCCGCCGTGTCGGCCGGGGCGCTCGTCCCCTTCTTCCTGCACAACGTCTACGGCAAAACCTCGAAGATGTTCATCGGCGACGGCGGGACCCTCGTGCTGGGAACCGTCATCTCGATCTTCGTGATCCGGATCCTCCAGAACGGCATGCCCTGCGAACACTATGTCGGCCGGAACATGGGGCTCATCCCCTTCACGCTGGCCGTCCTCGCCTTCCCGGTCTTCGACACGCTGCGCGTCATGTGCGCCCGCATCCTGCGCGGCGTCTCCCCCTTCCTCCCCGACAAGACCCACCTGCACCACCTCTTCATCTCGCTGGGCTTCTCGCATGCCGGGACCACCGTGGTCATCCTGACCCTCAACCTGCTCGTCGTCCTGGCCTGGTGGGCGGCCTACGCCGCCGGGGCCTCCATCGACCTGCAGCTCTACCTGGTACTCCTCCTCGGGGTGCTCATCACCACGGGGATCTACTACCCGCTGCGGCGGCTGAACCCCTCGGGACACGCCTTCCGCAGGCTGCGCCGCCTGGGCCGCCTCTCGCACATCGAACGCACGGGACCCGTGCTGTGGCTGCAGCGGTTGATAGACCGAATGTAGCGCCTCCCCAAAAACACCCAACCAAACATGATGCGACGAATTTTCGGATTTTCGGCGCTGCTGCTTCTCCTCGCCGCAGGCAGCGCCTCCGCACAATCCCCGATGAGCGACGAGGCCGTGGTCCGGTATGCCCTTTCGGCCCGGCAGGCGGGCAAGAGCGACCAGCAGATCGGCCGCGAGCTGCTGGCCCGGGGCGTAACGCCCGAACAGGCGGAGCGTCTGAAAAAGAGATACGAAGCCAGCCAGGGCAGCGAGAGCGCCGTAGCGGACCAGAGTCTCGCGGGACAGCGCCGCGAGCGGCGGCAATCGGCGCAGGAGCGGCTGACGGCCGGGAGCCTCGATGTCGTGAGCGCCACGGTCAGCGACCCCACGGAGGGCGCCACGGACCCCCGCACGGTCTTCGGCCGCAGCATCTTCCGCGAACCGGCCCTGACGTTCGAGCCCAATGAAAACCAGGCCACGCCCGAAAACTACCGGCTGGGGCCCGGCGACGAGGTGATCATCGACATCTGGGGCGAGAACGAGCGGAGCCTCCGCGAGGAGATCTCCCCCGAAGGCAACATCATGGTCGAACAGGTCGGCCCGGTCTACCTGAACGGGCTGACGATCCGCGAGGCGAACGAGCGGCTCCGCAACGCCTTCAGCCAGATTTACGCCGGCGTATCGGGTGCGGAGCCCTCGTCGGAGGTGCGCGTAACGCTGGGGCGGCTGCGCACGATCCAGGTCAATGTCCTGGGCGAGGTGGCCACGCCGGGCACCTACCGTCTCTCCTCCCTGGCCACGGTATTCCACGCCCTCTACCGGGCCGGGGGCATCACTCCGATCGGCAGCCTGCGCGACATCCGCGTCATGCGGGGCGGCCGCGAAGTGGCCCGCGTGGACATCTACGACCTGCTCATGAACGGGAGGCAGGGCGGCGACATCCGCCTCGAGGAGGGTGATGTGATCGTCGTTCCGCCCTACGGCCTGCTGGTCGGGGTCTCGGGAAATGTCAAACGCCCGATGTACTACGAGATGAAGCCCGGCGAGAGCCTGCAAAAACTGATGGAGTATGCCGGAGGCTTCACGGGCGACGCCTACCGGGACGAGGTCCGCGTCATCCGCGAATCGGGCCCCGAATACCAGATATACAGCGTCCGGAAGCCGGACTTCACCCGCTGGGCGCTCGAGGACGGAGACGCCGTAACGGTCGGTTCCGTGCTGGACCGCTTCGCCAACCGCGTGGAGGTGCGCGGAGCCGTCTTCCGCGAAGGGATGTACGAGCTGGGCGGCGGGACGAACACCGTGCGGGGTCTGATCGAACGGGCCGGGGGGCTGCAGGGAGACGCTTTCCCGGGACGCGCCCTGCTGCTGCGCGAACGCGGGGACCTCTCGCTCGAAATGGTGGCCCTGGACCTTGCCGGGGTGATGTCGGGCGAGGCGCCCGACGTCGGGCTGCAGCGCAACGACGTGCTCATCATTCCGAGCATCCATGAGCTCGAGGAGCGCGGAACGCTCACGATCGGCGGCGAGGTGGCCCGGCCGGGGACGTATCCCTACGCCGCGAACATGACGGTCGAGGACCTTGTCGTCGAGGCCGGAGGACTTCTGGACGGCGCATCGACGGCCCGCATCGACATCTCGCGCCGCATCAAGGACCCCGGGAGCCTGACCCCCGCGAGCGAACTGGGGCGCACCTACACCTTCGCACTCAAGGAGGGACTCATCGTGGACGGGGATCCCGGCTTCGAACTGATGCCCTACGACATCGTGGAGGTGCGCCGCAGCCCGGCCTACCGGCCGCAGCAGCAGGTCGCGATCGACGGCGAGGCGCTCTTCCCGGGCAACTATACGCTCATCCGCAAGAACGAGCGCCTTTCGGACCTCGTCGCCGAGGCCGGGGGCCTCACGCCGGATGCCTACGCCCACGGCGCGCGGCTGATCCGCCGCATGAACGACGAGGAGCGCGCCGTACGCGAGGCGACGCTCCGCGTGGCGCTCCAGAACCGGCAGGGCGGCGACTCGCTCGCCGTGGAGAAGCTCCAGCTGGACGATTCCTACACCGTCGGCATCGAACTCGACCGGGCGCTCGACGCCCCGGGATCGGACTACGACATGGTGCTCCGCGAAGGCGACCGGCTCATCATCCCGCAGTATGTCTCCACGGTGAGCATCTCGGGCGAGGTGATGTACCCCAATACGGTACTCTACATCCAGGGAAAGGAGCTGAAATACTATGTAAGCCAGGCCGGCGGCTACGGATTCCGCGCCAAGCGATGCCGCGCCTACATCGTCTACATGAACGGCACGGTGGCCCGCGTCCGCGCCCTGCGCAAGGCGCGCATCGAACCGGGCTGTCAGATCATCATCCCCTCGAAGCGCGAACGCAAGGGATTGAGCCTCCCGGCCGTCATGAGCCTCGCCACCTCGGCCGCCTCGATCGGAACGATGGCCGCAACCATTGCCAACCTCTCGAAATAGCCCCGCATGGAGACCAACACGCCACGCCGCACCGCGGAAGCCGCGGATGCGGGAATCGATCTGCCGGAGCTGCTGCGCAAGCTCTGGGACGGGCGGCGCCTGATCCTCAAGGGATGCCTCATCGGCGCCCTTGCGGGGCTGGTCATCGCCTTCAGCATCCCCCGGGAGTACACCACGACGGTCAAGCTGGCGCCCGAAATCCAGGCCGGCCGGCCGAATCTCGGCGGATTGAGCTCCCTGGCCTCGATGGCCGGGATCCAGATGGGGAGCATGAACACTGCGGATGCGGTCTCTCCGGAACTCTATCCGGACATCGTGCAGTCGGTACCTTTCCTGACTGCCCTGTTCGACGTACGCCTCACGGATGCCGCCGGGGAGAAGAGCTGGACCGTCGGGGAGTACGTCTCCGAGGAGCTGCGCGTTCCCTGGTGGGACCGTCTCCTCGGGCTTCCCTTCCGGCTGCTCGACGGGATCCGGAACCTCTTCGCAACGGAGGAACCGCATCCCGCGGGCTCCGGAACGGATCCCTTCCGTCTGACGCGCGCGGAGGCCGAAGCGGTCCGCACGCTCCGGGAGCGTATCGCCGTGGGCGTGGACCGCAAGACGCTGGTCGTCTCGCTGTGGGTAACCATGCAGGACCCGCTCGTCTCGGCGACGCTGACCGACACGGTGATGCGCAACCTGCAGGAGTTCATCACGCAGTACCGCACCGACAAGGCGCGCAACGACCTGGCCTTCACCCAGCGCCTCTTCGACGAGGCCCGCGACAACTACTACGAGGCCCAGCAGCGCTACGCCCGATACATGGACCAGAACCAGGGCATCGTCCGCCGCAGCTACCTCACCGAGCAGGAGCGGCTGCAGAACGAGATGAACCTGGCCTTCAACCTCTACAACCAGACGGCCCAGCAGCTCCAGCTGGCCCGGGCCAAGGTCCAGGAGTCCACACCCGTCTACGCCGTCGTGCAGCCGGCCACCGTACCGCTCAAACCCTCGAAGCCTTCGAAAATAATCCTCCTCGCGGGTTGCATATTTCTCGCAGGTGTCGTATCTTCGGGGTGGATTTTCGTCAGGGAAAAGTGGCCCGGGCGACGGCACGACAGATCAAACACCTAACACCCATCGCGACATGAAAGGCATCGTACTGGCCGGAGGCAGCGGCACACGGCTCTATCCCATCACCAAGGGGGTCAGCAAGCAGCTCATACCGATTTACGACAAGCCGATGGTCTATTACCCCATCTCGGTGCTGATGCTGGCGGGGATCCGCGAGATCCTCATCATCTCGACGCCCGAGGACCTGGGCGGGTTCCGCCGCCTGCTGGGCGACGGCTCCGACTTCGGCGTGCGCTTCGAGTATGCCGAGCAGCCCTCGCCCGACGGACTGGCGCAGGCCTTCCTGATCGGCGAGCGCTTCATCGGCGGCGACGCCGTCTGCCTGGTCCTCGGCGACAACATCTTCCACGGCGCCGGATTCTCCGGCATGCTCCGCGAAGCGGTGCATGCGGCCGAGCAGGAGCGGCGAGCCACGATCTTCGGATACTGGGTCAGCGACCCGGAACGCTACGGCGTCGCGGAGTTCGACCGCGCGGGCAACTGCCTCTCGATCGAGGAGAAACCCGCACATCCCAAATCCAACTACGCCGTCGTGGGGCTCTACTTCTACCCCAACAAGGTGGTGGAGGTGGCCCGCGGCATCCGCCCCTCGGCGCGCGGCGAGCTGGAGATCACCTCGGTGAACCAACGCTTCCTCGACGACGGCGAGCTGCGCGTGCAGACCCTCGGCCGGGGCTTCGCCTGGCTCGACACGGGCACGCACGACTCGTTGAGCGAAGCCTCGACCTTCATCGAGGTCATCGAGAAGCGCCAGGGGCTCAAGATCGCCTGCCTGGAGGGCATCGCCTACCGGCAGGGATGGATCGACGCGGAGAAGATCCGCCAGCTGGCGCAACCCATGCTCAAGAACCAGTACGGACAGTACCTGATGCAGGTCGTCGAGGAGCTGGAACGTACCGGAGAGCCCAACCTTTGACACCCGCAACGGCATGAAAGTTCTGAAAACACCCCTCGAAGGCGTGGTAATCATCGAACCGCGCCTGTTCGAAGACTCCCGCGGCTACTTCTTCGAGTCCTTCTCGCAGCGCGACTTCGACGCACAGGTCGCTCCCGTGCGCTTCGTCCAGGACAACGAGAGCCGCTCGTGCTACGGCGTCGTGCGCGGCCTGCACTTCCAGCGGCCCCCCTTCGCGCAGGCGAAGCTCGTGCGCTGCGTCCGCGGCGCGGTGCTCGACGTCGCGGTGGACATCCGCCGCGGCTCGCCCACCTTCGGGCAGCATGTCGCCGTGGAGCTCACGGAAGAGAACCACCGCCAGCTCTTCATCCCGCGGGGCTTTGCCCACGGATTCTCGGTGTTGAGCGACGTGGCCCTCTTCCAGTACAAGTGCGACAACCCCTATGCCCCGCAGTCGGAGGGGGCCATTGCCTGGGACGACCTCGCCCTCGGCATCGACTGGCGTATCCCCGCCCCGCGGATCCTCCTCTCGGCCAAGGATGCGGCGCACCCGCGCCTTGCGGAGGCCGACCTGCCGTTCGAATACAACGCACAGCATAGCCATGACTGAAAAACGCATTCTCGTTACGGGCTGCAACGGCCAGCTGGGGCGCGAAATGCAGCGCCTCGGAGCCCTCTCGCCCCACAGCTACCTCTTCACGGACCTCGACCGGCTCGACATCACGGACCGGGAGGCCGTCCGCAGCTTCGTCCTCGGCGAACGGGTCGAGGTGATCGTGAACTGCGCGGCCTACACCAACGTGGACCGTGCCGAAGAGGAGGAGGCCGCCGCCGATCTTGTGAACGCCACGGCGGCGGGCAATCTGGCCGAGGCGGCCCGTGAGGCGGGCGCCACGCTCTTCCACATCTCGACCGACTACGTCTTCGGCGGCGGGGGCAACACGCCCCTCACCGAGGAGATGCCGACGCACCCGCTGGGCGCCTACGGACGCACGAAGCTCCGCGGCGAGGAGGCCATCGCCGCCTCGGGGTGCCGGGCCCTCGTCATCCGCACGGCCTGGCTCTATTCGGAATGGGGCCGCAACTTCCTGAAAACGATGCTCCGCCTGACGGCCGAGCGGGAGACGCTGCAGGTGGTCTTCGACCAGGTCGGCACGCCGACCTACGCCGGGGACCTCGCGCTGACGATCTTCTCGATCATCGAGAAGGAGCTCTACGCGGGCCGCGAAGGGACCTACCACTTCTCGAACGAGGGGGTCTGTTCGTGGTACGACTTCGCCGTCGAGATCGCCCGGGCCGTGGGGCACGACCGCTGCCGGATCCGCCCCTGCCACAGCGACGAGTTCCCCTCGAAGGTGCGACGCCCGGCCTACTCCGTGCTGGACAAGACGAAGATCAAGCGCACGTTCGGCGTGGAGATCCCCCACTGGCGGGAATCGATGCAGTACTGCCTGGCCCGGATCCTGAAAGCACAGCAACAACAGCAAGCGCAATGAAATCGATACTGATCACCGGCGGCGCCGGATTCATCGGCTCGCACGTCGTACGGCTCTTCGTTACGAAGTACCCCGACTGCCGCATCATCAACCTCGACAAGCTGACCTATGCCGGCAACCTGGAGAACCTGCGCGATGTCGAGCAGCGTCCCAACTACACCTTCGTGCGGGGCGACATCTGCGACTTCGAGACCGTCGTGTCGCTGATGCGGCGGCACGAGGTCGATGGCATCATCCACCTGGCGGCCGAGAGCCATGTGGACCGTTCGATCCGCGACCCCTTCACCTTCGCCCGCACGAACGTCCTGGGGACCCTCACGCTGCTCGAGGCGGCGCGCCGCTGCTGGGAGGAGCGTCCCGAGGGCTATGCGGACAAGCTCTTCTACCACATCTCCACGGACGAGGTCTACGGCGCGTTGGAGATCACCCGCCCCGAGGGCGTCGAGTCGCCCTTCACGACGGCGGCATCCTCCGCGGAGCACCACCTGGCCTACGGCGAGGAGTTCTTCGAGGAGACCACCCGCTATGCGCCGCACAGCCCCTACTCGGCCTCGAAAGCCTCGAGCGACCACTTCGTGCGCGCCTACCACGACACCTACGGTATGCCGACACTCGTAACGAACTGCTCGAACAACTACGGTCCCTACCAGTTTCCCGAGAAGCTCATACCGCTGTTCATCAACAACATCCGCCACCGCCGGCCGCTGCCCGTCTACGGCCGCGGCGAGAACGTCCGCGACTGGCTCTACGTCGAGGACCACGCCCGGGCGATCGACCGGATCTTCCACTGCGGCCGCGTGGCCGAGACCTACAACATCGGCGGCTTCAACGAGTGGAAGAACATCGACCTGATCCGGGTGCTCATCCGCACGACGGACCGCCTGCTGGGACGCCGCGAGGAGGAGGACATGGATCTGATCACCTTCGTCGAGGACCGCAAGGGCCACGACCTGCGCTACGCGATCGACTCGCGCAAGCTGCAGCGCGAACTGGGCTGGGAGCCCTCGCTGCAGTTCGAGGAGGGCATCGAGCGGACCGTCCGCTGGTACCTGGACAACCAGGCGTGGATGGACCGCGTTACCTCGGGCGCCTACCGGACCTATTACGAGGAGATGTACGGCCCCAGATAGGATAATCTTCAAACATACCTGCGACATCCTCCGCTGCGGAATCACGGATGAAAGCACAATCCCGGACTGCGAAAAGCATCAAAAACAGTTCGGTCGGGCTGATATTCTATTTTATCAGCCTGGCCCTGCAGTTCTTCTCGCGCAAAATTTTTCTCGACCGCCTCGGCGCCGACGTGCTGGGTCTGAACACCACGGCGACGAACCTCCTGCAGTTTCTCAACCTCGCGGAGCTGGGCGTCGGCGCCGCGATCGCCTGCACGCTCTACCGGCCCCTGCTCGACGGGGACCGCAGGGCCGTCGGCGAGATCGTCTCCCTGCAGGGATGGATGTACCGCCGCATCGCCTGGTGCGTGCTGGGCGGCGGAGCGCTGCTCATGGGCTTTTTCCCGTGGATCTTCGCCAAGATGACGCTCCCGCTGTGGTATGCCTACGCCTCGTTCGGCGTACTGCTCGCGAGCGCCCTGCTGAGCTACTTCGTCAATTACCGGCAGGTGCTCCTCTCGGCCGACCAGAAGGAGTACCGCATCCAGTACAGCTACCGGAGCGCGATGCTGGTGAAGGTCCTCTGCCAGATCCTCGCCATCCGCTACCTCGACAACGGGTATGTCTGGTGGCTCGTGCTCGAGGCGTTGTTCGCCGCAATAGCCGCCGCGGCCCTCAACTTCACGATCCGCCGCACCTACCCCGACCTGCGCACGGACCTCTCGCAGGGCCGGCGCCTGAGCCGCAAATACCCCGAGGTCATCACCAAGGTCCGGCAGCTCTTCTTCCACAAGATCGGAGGATTCGCCCTGACGCAGACCGCCCCGGTAATCATCTACGCCTACGCCTCGCTGAGCCTGGTGGCCCTCTACGGAAACTACCAGCTCGTCATCACCGGAATCACCGCCCTCATGGGCGCCCTGTTCAACAGCATGAACGCCGGCGTGGGCAACCTCGTGGCCGAAGGCAACCGGGAACGGATCCTGAAGGTCTTCGAGGAGCTCTTCGCCTCCCGGTTCCTGCTCTGCTGCACGGCCTGCTTCGGCGTCTATACGCTGACTCCGGCCTTCATCTCGCTCTGGGTGGGACCCGAATACCTGCTCGATGACCTGACGCTGGCGCTGCTGACGGCCATCCTCTACATCAACCTCTCGCGCCTGACGGTCGATTCCTACCTCTACGCCTACGGCCTCTTCTCCGACATCGGAGCCCCGATCGCCGAGGCGGCGATGAACATCGGACTGTCGGTCCTGCTGGGCTACTTCCGGGGATTGCACGGCATTCTGGCGGGCATGCTCTGCAGTCTGGTGGCCGTGATCTTCCTCTGGAAGCCCTGGTACCTCTTCCGCCGGGGGCTGCGGATGAGCCCGACGTGGTACGCCGCCCTCTACGCCCGCCATCTGGCGGCCCTCCTGCCCGTCGCCGTCGCCGCCGCCGCGACCCTCCGCCTCATTCCGTTCGACCCGTTCGCGGGCATCGGGGAGTGGGCCGCATACGGGGTGCTGGCCGTCGGCGGATTCTTCCTGCTCCTCTACGGGATGCTCTGCCTCCTGGTGCGGGGGATGCGGGACTTCACCCATCGTCTCATCGCCCTGATCCAACGGAACCATGCCTGAACTCTCCGTCTGCGTGCCGGTCTACCGGGCCGAACGCTACATTGCCGCCTGCGCCCGCTCGCTGTTCGAACAGACGATCGACGACATCGAATACATCTTCGTCGATGACGGGTCCCCGGACCGCAGCATCGCCCGCCTGCTGGAGGTGGCCGAGGCGTACCCCCGCCGGCTTCCGCAGATCCGCATCATCACCCATCCCGCCAACCGGGGCTCCGCCGCCGCGCGCAACACCTGTCTGGAGGCGGCGACGGGCACCTTCGTCGGCTGGTGCGACAGCGACGACCGCGTCGAGCCCGACATGTACCGACGCCTCGTGGAGCGGGCCCGCGAAACGGGGGCCGATCTGGTCTGGTGCAACGTCGCCGGCGATGCGGTCTCCGGCCGGGAGTTCGTTCCCGACAGCGAGGTCTGCCTTCCGGGCGAGGAGTACCTGAAGCTCTTCCTGCAGAAACGGTTTCTCGGGCTGATGACCAACAAGCTGATCCGGCGCGACCTCTACCTGCGCCACTGCATCCGCTTTCCCGAGGGGTACGACATGATGGAGGACACGACGGTGCTGGTCCGGGCGCTCCGCTACGCGAACCGCATCGACAACGTGCCGCAGCGCCTCTATCACTACATCCGGCGCGAGGGCAGCATCACCTCGCGCCTCGACAGCCGCGGGATCATCCGCAACGTCTCCGACGTCGCCCGCTTCTGCACGGAGCAGTGGGCCGGGGATGCCGACGTCATCCGCTGCGTACACTGGTACGAGCAGCGCCACAAATACCACCTCGTCTCGCGCGGCGGCATCACTCCCGAAGCGTTCCGGGAGCTCTGGCGCGACGCCTCCGACACGCGGGAGACACTCGCCAACCCCACGATCCCCGCATACGGGCGGCTGGTCTGCCTGGCCCTGAACCACGGCATCACGCTGCCGCTCCGCATCAAGCAGCGCCTCGCGGAGATGCGGCGCCGCGACGGCTGACCGCCGCAGACCCCGGAAGGGCTGCAGGGCCTCGGAAAGTCTGCGGGGCAAAAGCCCCCGGACCCGAAAATCCGCAGAGCCCGCAAACACCGAACAAGAGATGAATTCCGTAACCTTTCTGATGCCGGCCCCGGGCCCGCGGCCCGTCGGCGGCTACAAGGTGGTCTGCGAATACGCCAACCGCCTGGCGGCCACGCACCACGCCGTGCATATCGTCTACCCGGCCGCAGCGTGCCCCGAGCGGCTGACGTGGCGCGGGAAGCTCCGCGCCGCCGCCCGCTACCTCTACTACCGGCTTACGGGACGCTACTCCGTGAAGGGGTGGTTCCCGCTGCACAAGGGCGTCCGCGAACACTTCGTCCGCACACTGGCCCCGCACCGGCTGCCCCGCACGACGTGCTACGTCGCCACGGCCATACAGACCGCCCGGGCCCTCAAGGCGTACCGCGCACCCGGCATCCGGAAGTTCTACCTCATCCAGCACTTCGAAAACTGGGAGTTCTCCGACGCCGAGGTGCTGGAGAGCTACCGCTACGGCTATCGGAACATCGCGATCGCCTCGTGGCTGCAACGCCTCGTCGAGGCGGCCGGGGCGCCGTGCGAACTGATCCACAACGGTTTCGACTTCGGCTTTTTCCGCATGAGCGTCGATTACACCCGCAAGGAGCGCTGCCGCGTGGCGATGCTCTACCACACAAGCGAGTGGAAGGGCTGCCGCTACGGATTCGAAGCCCTGCGGATCGTCAAGGAGCGCTGCCCGGAGCTGAAAGCCTCGATCTTCGGCGTGCCGCCGGCGCCGGCACTGCCCGACTGGATGGAGTACTTCCGCCAGCCCGACCGCGAGACCTTCAACCGGATCTACAACGAGGCGGCGATCTACCTGGGGCCGAGCCTCACCGAAGGGTGGGGCCTCACCGTCGGCGAAGCGATGATCTGCGGGGCCGCGGTGGTCTGCACCGACAACCGGGGTTACCGCGAGATGGCCATCGACGGCCGCACGGCCCTCGTGGCTCCCGTGGGGGATGCCGCGGCGCTGGCCGAACGGATCCTCCGCCTGATCGGAGACGACGATGAGCGCATCCGCATCGCCCGCGCGGGGCACCGCTACATCCGGCGCTTCACCTGGGAGGCCGCCTATGCGAAATTCGAACGGCTGATCGACGCCTGACCCGGCGGCCGGCCCACCCCCCCGACAGGCCGCCCGCCGAAGCAGGCCCCCGCCGGCCCGACCTCTGCCGCACCCGCTCCGGGGCCGCCCCGCCGCAAGTTGCATCCGGCCCGATCCCGCAGCCCCCCCCAACAACTCCGCCCGAAGATGATCCTTCCGATCCTGCTCTGTTTCCTGCTGGCCGTGGGATGCTCCTACGTCCGCTTCCCCTCGCCGGCCGCCCGACAGCGCACCTACCTGCTGCTGGGGGCCGGACTGATCCTGCTGGCCGTCTTCAAGCAGGGCGAGGGGCTTCCCGACTACCAGGGTTTCGTCGAGAACATCGAAGGCAATGCGGAGACGACCCTCGAGATCAAGGAGCCCGCCTTCTTCGCCATCCGGTGGATTGCCGACCGCTTCCCCGGGCAGCGGATCCTCGTCGCCCTGCTCCTCTACGCCCTGCTGGGCATCACGACCAAGCTCGCGGCCATCCGGCAGCTCACCGACCTGTGGTTCCTGGCGCTGGCCGTCTACATCAGCAACTTCTACATGCTCCACGACCTGATCCAGGTCCGGGCCGGCGTCGCCTCGGGGCTCCTCCTGCTCTGCATCCGGCCGCTCCAGGAACGCGACCTGCGCCGCTTCCTGCCGACGGCCCTCGCCGCCCTGCTGTTCCACTACTCGGCCGTCGTGATCCTCCCGCTGTGGCTGCTCAACCCCCGGACCTTCCGCAAATGGTTCTGGGCGGCGCTCATCCCCGCAGCCGGCCTGCTCCACTTTGCGGGACTCGACCTGCTGGCACTCGCCACGCACCTCCCGATCCCCGGCATCCAGGTCAAGATCGAGGTCTACCGGCAGATCACCGAGCTGGGCCTCAACGGCTGGGACGCCTTCGACCCCTTCGCCGCAACCTTCCTCGCAAGGGTCGGCATGCTCTACCTGCTGATCCTCTGCCTCGAACCCCTGCAGCGGCACAACGTCTACACCCGCCTGCTGCTGAAGATCTACGCCGTGGCCCTCGCCTCGTTCCTGCTGCTGGGCAACGTCCCCGTCGTCGCCGCGCGGACACGGGAGCTGCTCTCGATCGTCGAGATCGTCCTGCTCCCCTCGCTGACCTACCTGGGACGCCCCCGCTGGCTCACCCGCGCGATACCCGCGGCCTACAGCCTGCTGATCCTGCTGCTGCTCGTCTTCGGCAACCACCTGCTGGACCGCGAACTTTAAACTCCGCCTATGCAATCACCGGCCCCCATCGCCATCCTCCTCTCCACCTACAACGGAGAGCGTTACCTCGCCGCACAACTCGACTCGCTGCTCGCCCAGAGCTGCCGCGGGTGGTGCCTCTTCATCCGCGACGACGGCTCGAAAGACGCGACCTGCGCCATCATCGACGCCTACGCCCGCCGCCACCCCGCAAGGATCCGACGCCTCGACGACCGCGCGGGCAACCTCGGGTCGGGCCGCTCGTTCATGGCCCTGCTCGCCGCCGTCGAGGCCGACTACTACCTCTTCTGCGACCAGGACGACGTCTGGCTGCCGGAGAAGGTCGAACGGCTCTACCGGAAGATGCGGCAATGCGAGCAGGCACAGGGCGACCTTCCGCTGGGCGTCTTCAGCGACCTGCGGGTCGTCGATGCCCGGCTGCGGACGATCGCCCCCTCGCTGTGGGCCTATTCGGGCATCGACCCCCGCAACTGCCGGGACCCCTACCGGATGATCCTCTACGGCTGTCCCCTCTTCGGCTGCGCGACGCTCTTCAACCGCGCGGCCCGCGAACGCCTGCTGCCCTACCCGGGATGGAAATACCACGACCTGTGGACGGCGCTGGTCCTCGCGGGGGTCGGACGGCTCGACTACCTCCCCGAGCCAACCATCCTCTACCGCCAGCACGGCGCCAACGTCACGGGGGCCCACGGGGCCATCGACCGGCAGCACTACCTCCGGCGCCTCGCGCGCCTCGGGGAGACGCTTGCGGACCAGCGGGCCAAGCTGCGCGCCTTCCGGCAACTGCCCTATGCGGTCAGCATCCCGAAGATCGTCGGGATGAAGCTCCTCAAATGCCTGAAAACCCTGCTCAAAGACCCCGACCATGGAAAACCGGACGGTTCTCATTGACATCTGCGGCACGCTGTTCGACTCGAACACGACGCTCGACTTCCTCGACTTCCTCCTGTGCTCGCGCTCCTACCGCCTCCTGCGGCGGATGGCGCGGAGTCTGCCGTGGCGCGCATTCAACCGCGGCTTCCGCCGCCTCACGGGCCGCGACCCGACGCGGGAGATGCTTCTGCGCCACCTGCGGGGCTACACGCGGCAGGAGCTGGCGACGGCCGCCGAAGCCTTCTACGAAACGTGCCTCGCCGCCCGGATCCGCCCGCGCCTGCAGGAGATCGTCGCCGAGGTGAAGGCCGCGGGCTACGAACCCTGCCTGGCCTCCGCCACCCTCGACTGCATCGCCCGCACCGTGGCCCGGCGCTGGGGGATCGGCCGCTGCTGCGCCTCCGAGCTGGACTACGACGGCGACCGCTGCACGGGGCGCCTGCGGCGGGACCTGCTGGGCCGCAAACTCGAATACCTCAAGGAGGCGGGGATCCACCCGCCCTTCGCCATGACCATCACCGACGACCGCTCGGACATGCCGCTGCTTCGCCTTTCGGAGCGCGTGCTCGTCGTCGCCCGCCGCAAGCGGGCCGCCCGGTGGCGCCGGACGCTGCGAAAAAACCGAATCACCCGTTACCAAATCCTATGCTGCAACTGACCATGTCCCGACTTTTCTTCTACGTTCCCTTCCTCTACCTCTACCACACCCGCCAGCGGAGCCTCCGCAAGCTCCTCTCCTGGGCGCTGGTCTACCTGATACCCGCCTGCATGCTGGCCCTGATGCAGGGAGGCTTCTCGCTGCGAACGCTGGCTGCCGTCGTGCTGGGTGCCGTCCTGATCTACGACTTCTACGAAACGGGCTACATCCAGAACGACACCGAGACAATCAAGCGGGAGAAGGCCCCTTCGATGCGCCTGCAGCCCGATGAGCTCGCCTACTACGAACGAAACACGGAACTCATCTACGGCTGGCGGCTGCTGCTCGGAGCGCCGCTTGCCGTCGGACTGATCCTGCTCGTGCCGCGCCCGTGCCCCTTCGTTGTCGCGGCACTATCCATTCTGGTCGTCTACCAGTTCTACAACTCGGTCCGCAGCCGCTGGAACCTCTACCTCTACGTCCTGCTCATCACGCTCCGCTACTGCACCCCGCAGCTGCTCTTCATCGAACAGCTCGACCCCGCGCTGCTCGCCGCCTCGTTCTTCGCCTACCCGCTGGCCAACATCCTCGAACGGGCGTCGTTCCCCAAATTCCGTATCGGCTTCATGCAGCGTCTGATCGGCGGCAAGGAGGGGATCCCCGCCTTCCGCATCCGCTACTACGCGGTGCTGCTCGTCATCACGGCCGCGATCGCCCTCTTCGACGACGGGTTCGACCTCCGCATCTGCCTGCTGTTCGCCTACTACCTGGTGGTGCGCATCCTCTTCCGGCTGCTCAACGCCCCGGGCAAAGGCATGTTCATCTACTACAAATAAACCGCGCCGCCATGGATTTCTCCGTCCTGATCTCCATCTACCGCGGAGAGTCGCCCGCCTACTTCCGCGAGGCCCTCGACAGCCTCTTCGCCCAGACGCTCCAGCCCGCGGAGATCGTGCTGGTCCGCGACGGCCCCCTCACGCCGGAGCTGGATGCCGTCATCGCGGAGTACACCGCGCGCCACCCGCTCTTCCGGATCGTCCGCAACGAGACGAACCTCGGCCTCGGGCCCGCGCTGGCCCGGGGCGTGCGGGCCTGCTCGCACGAATACATCGTCCGCATGGACACCGACGACATCATCCCCCCGGAACGCTTCGCCAAGCAGATCGCCCGTCTGGAGGAGGGCTACGACGTGGTGAGCTGCTGGTCGCAGACCTTCGAGGGGGATCCCGCCCGCGTCATCGCCGTAAAGCGCCGCCCCGAGCACCACGAGGAGATCCTCCGTCTGGCCCACCGCCGCTCGCCCGTATGCCACGCCGGATCGGCCTTCCGCCGCAGCGCCGTGCTCGGCGCGGGCAACTACGAAGACCACCCCTACTACGAGGATTACGATCTCTGGGTGCGGATGCTGCTCCGCGGCTGCCGCTTCTACAACATCCAGGAGGTGCTCTACTATGTGCGGACCTCGCGCGCGATGATCGCCCGCCGCGGCGGCTGGAAGTACATGGTCCGCGAGATCGGCTGCTTCCGCCGCTTCTACCGGCTGGGATTCTACTCGCTGGGCGACCTGCTGCGCAACATCGCCACGCACTCCGCGGTCCGCATCCTGCCCGTCGGCGTACGCGCCTGGGCCCTGAAAAAGATCTGGAACACCAAACAACAATAGCCATGTCTGAAAAACAGTTGAGCCCGACCTTCCGCCTGCTGCGGGCCGTGGGCATGAACTACTCCGAGGAGGAGTACGGCGACGTCAGCCTCGCGCGGGCCGCGGGACGCTTCTTCGGCAACCTCTACCACGCGCTGTTAGTGAGTATGATGGACTGGTGGATTCTCGAACCGGTCAATCCGCGCCTGCTGCGGCCGCGCCTGCTGCGGGGCCTCGGCTGCCGCGTCGGCAAGGGGGTCTTCGTCGGCGACCATGTGCGCATCGACCTCAACCATGCCGACCGGATCCGGATCGAAGACCACGTCCACATCGCCGCGGGCTGCCGCCTGCTCTGCCACCAGCGCGACCTGCGGGATTATTACGTCGGCGGCGACTACGCCCGCCTGGGATACCGCTACGGGGAGATCCGCCTCTGCCGCGGCTGCCTGATCGGCATGGAAAGCTTCGTGCTGCCGGGGGTAACCGTCGGCGAGGGGGCCATCGTCGGCGCCGGGTCGCTCGTAACGAAGGATATTCCCGCCTGGACCATTGCGACGGGCCGCCCGGCGGCCGTCGTGAAACATATTCCCGAAAAACCTTAACCCCCGCAAGCCATGAACATCCTGACGTTCGACGTCGAGGAGTGGTTTCACCTGCTCGACAACGACTCCACGCGCTCCGCGGCCGAATGGGTCCGCTACCCGGTGCGCATCTACGAAAACATGGAGCGCATCTTCCGGATCCTCGACGACACGCACACCCGCGCGACCTTCTTCGTCATCGGCTGGATCGCCCGCACCTACCCCGATCTGGTGCGCCGCATCGCCGAGCGCTACGAGGTCGGGAGCCACACGATGAACCACCAGCTTGTCTGGCAGCAGGACCGCGCGGCCTTCCGCGAGGATGTCGCCTCCTCGGTCCGGCTGCTGGAGGATATCACCGGCAGGCGCGTGCGCTGCTTCCGCGCCCCGGGATTCTCGATCCGCACGAGCGAGGCCTGGGCCTTCGAGGTGATCCGCGAATGCGGCATCGAGATCGACTGCTCGGTCTTCCCGGCACGCCACGCGCACGGAGGCATCCCCTCCTACGGGCGGGCGCAGCCGAGCCTCATCCGCCATGCAGGGGTCGAGATCAAGGAGTTCCCGATCAGCACGAAGGAGATCGGTTCGCACCACATCGTCTTCTCGGGCGGAGGCTACTTCCGGCTCTTCCCCTACGGGCTGATCCGCCGCTGGGCGCGCGAGCAGCCCGACTACCTGATCTCCTACATCCACCCGCGCGACCTGGATGCCGGGCAGCCGATGGTTCCCGGGCTGCCCCTGTCGCGCAGGTTCAAGTCCTACGTCGGGCTGAAGGGCGCCGAGCGGAAACTGCGGCGGCTGCTCACCGACTTCCGCTTCGTGGATCTGGAGGAGGCGGACCGGCAGACCGACTGGCGGCGGGTTCCCACGATCCAACTGTAAAAAGAGAGCTCCGACCCTTGCGGGTCGGAGCTCTCTTTTTACGGCCGGCGGCGGCTTACCGCGAGGCGACAAGCGACGAGGGCGTTACGCCCATCGAGTCGCGGGCCCAGTCGCCGCGGGCACGCAGCACCTGTTCGACGATGTCGCGCACGGCGCCCTCGCCGCCCCGGAACTCCGAGACGTAGCGCGACGCCTCGATCACCTCCGACGCGGCATCGGCCGGACAGACCGGAATCCCCACCTCGCGCATGCACTCCAGGTCGGGAATGTCGTCGCCCATGTAGATCGCGCAGGCGGGGTCGATCCCCTCGCGGTCGAAGTATTCGCGCAAGGTCCGGATCTTGTCCATGCAATCGAGGTAGTAATCCTTGACACCCAACATTTTGAGACGGTGTTCGAGCGTGCGCCCGCGCCCGCCCGAGATGATGCAGACCTTGTAGCCCAGCTTGATGGCGTAGGCCAGGGCGTAGCCGTCCTTGGCATTGTAGCGGCGGATGAAATCCCCGTCGATCGTCGGGATGATACCCCCGTCGGTCATCACGCCGTCCACGTCGAACACGAACGCGTTGCAACGTGCTATATCTTCCTTGAAGTTTCCCATATGTGATTGCTTATCAACTTGTAAATCTCCTGTAAGGACGGTTGCTCCCCGAGCAGGGCGAGGTGGCGCTGCTGCGTGGCAAGGTCGCCGCGCACGGCGGGACCGGTCTGCACATCGGCGGGCGATGCCGCATCGCACGCCTTGCGGGCCGTCTCCATGACCAGCGGCTTGAGCACCCCGAAGTCGAGGCCCGCGTCGCGGGCCAGCCGCTCGCCGAGGGCGTACATGTGGTTGGCGAAGTTGCAGGCGAAGACCGCCGCAAGGTGGATCCGCGCCCGTCGGGCCGAGTCGCTGCGCAGCACCCGCCGCGAGAGGCAGCGGGCGCAGGCCTCCAGCTCGTCGCACAGCGCGGGTGTCGAGGCCTCGATGAAGATCGGGATCTCCGCGAAATCGACCCGGCGACCCCGCGTGAAGGTCTGCATCGGGTAGAAGACCGCGCGGCGGGCATAGCGCTCGGGCAGCGCCTCGAGGGGCACGCAGCCGGCCGTATGGACCACGGCGGCGTCGGCCGGCAGGGGAAGCTGCGCGGCGACCTCCGCGACGGCGCGATCGCTGACGGCGATCAGGTACAGCTCCGCGCGGGCCAGCCGCGCGGCATCGCCGCACCATGCGGTGCCGGCGAGCGCCGCGACCTCGCGGCCCCGCGCCTCGTTGCGGGCGAAGAGCTGCACGAGCTGCAGCTCCGGTGCGGCGGCCACGGCCACGGCGAGCGATTCGGCCAGGTTGCCGCTGCCTATGATGACAATCTCTTTCATGCGTCTGTTTTTTCGGAAGGGGAGGACTCCAGCAGGCTGACCAGCGGCACATTGTCCGCGGAATCGCGGGCCGCGCGCTTCAGTCCCTCGAGCTCGCGGGCGATATGGGCCAGCTCGGGCGTGGCATCCAGGTCGAAGGAGGTCTGCCCGCTGCGCTCGACGGCCTCCAGCACGCTGTACAGGGTCATCGAGGCGATGTCGTAGGCGGGCGTGTAGCTCACCTCGCGCTCGCCGTCGCCGCTGCGCACGGCAATGAGCTGTCCGGCCTGCACGAGCTGGTAGAGGATGTCGTTCACGATACGCGTCGGGAGGTCGATCCGGCGGCGAATCTCCTCGGCGGGGATTGCCCCTCCGCGGTCGCGGAAGTGGCGCACGACGATGAGCAGGATCGTGAGCAGGATCTTGCGCCGCTGGTCGTAGCTCACGCGCAGCGACTCGCGCTCCTCGTCGAAGCGTTCGACGTTCTGGTAGGCAAACGAGAGCTCGCCGCCGAAGAGAAGGATCTCCCACGAGGTCTGCATCCAGATGAGGAACAGGGGCAGGGCGGCGAAGCTGCCGTAGATGGCGTTGTAGGAGGTCATCCAGCGCTGCAGGTAGACATAACCCCACTGGAAGAGCAGGAAGATCGTCCCGGCGACGATGCCCGCCATCAGGGCGCTGCCCGGGCGCACCCGGGCGTTGGGGATGACCATGTAGAGCAGGGCGAACATGGCCCATACGAGCACCATCGAGGCGAGCCGCGAGAGCAGGGCGAAGTACCAGCTGCCGTCGAAGCCCAGCAGCCGTTCGGCATAGTCGGTCGCCGCCGAGGCGACGATCCACAGCAGCGGAACGATCAGCACCACGGCGATGTAGTCGGTCCACTGGCGGGTGATGCTGCGCTCGACCTTGACCTCCCAGATGTTGTTGAAGGCGTTCTCGATCGACCCGAAGACGCGGATCACGGCCCAGAAGAGCATGACGAGCGCCACGGCGGCCACCACGCCGCCCTGCGTGCGCCCGAGGGCGTTTTCGGCGAAGTCGATCAGGTAGCGCACCACCTCGGGATTCTGCGGGAAGAGTTCGTAGAGGCGCGCGGTGAGCCCCTCGGCCAGCCCGAAGCCCTTGACCACGGCGAAGACCACGGCGGCGATGGGCACGAGCGACATGAGCGTGTAGAAGGTCAGCGCGGCGCTGCGCACCAGCGTGCCGTGCTCCTTGAGGCCGCGGGCCGTATAGAAGAGCAGTTTGTACTGCTGCACGAGCCACCGTACCAGCGGACTGCGCCAGGTGTCGGCCGGGAGCCGGAAGATCGTGTCGGTGAAATAGGTCGGGATGTCGCGCAGCTTCATGGTCGGAAGGGGACTATGGATACAAAGGTAGCTATTTTAGGCGGATCGCCCAAAAATCGTTCCCCGTTTTCGTGAAGGCCACGCGCAGATCTGCTCCGGCGTGAAGCCCCAGGCGGCGCATGATCTCCTCGGCCGCGAAGGGGAAGTCGCGCTTGAGCACCTCGGCGCCGAGCCCCTTCCAGGCGCGCTTGAGACGCCGCGGGTCGTAGGGTTCGATGCGCTCGATTTCGCAGACACGCCCCAGCACCCCTTCGGGACGCTCCGCGGCGAATCCGTAGGAGTTCTCGCTCCAGCAGTCGGCGCGTCCGGCCAGGTGGCATCTGACGAGCCGCGCCTTCTGCAGCGCCACGTCGGGGATCACCAGCCAGCGGTAGCGCTCCGGGTCGAACGCCGGAGGCGGCGTCAGCACCTCCGCCTCCCCGGCGCCCTCCGCCGTAAAGGATCCCATTCCGAGGGCCGTGGCCGTCCGTGCAGGACCCCGGCCGTCGGCATAGACGAGCACCTCCTTGCACTCGCCGTCGAGCGAGAGGACCTCCACGCGGCTTTGCGGGAAGAGGCGCAGGGCCTCCGCCACGTCGAACAGCGGCGAGTTCTTGAGGCAGAGACGCGGCGCGGCGCGCACGATGAGCGGGCGCAGGGCGAGGATGTCGGGCGAGCAGGCCTCCAGCCGCAGCTGCTTGAGCCCCTTGTCCGAGCGGCGGTCGGGATCGGCGTAGATCCAGTCGAAGTGCAGCCCTTCGCGGGCGAGGTACTCCTCGGCGCGCAGCGCAAGGAGCTCGACGTTGCGTACGCCGAGGCGCGCGAGGTTTTCGGCCGTGATGCGCGCCAGCAGGGGGTCGCTCTCGAGGGCCACGACGCGGCGGAAGCGGCGGCTCAAATAGAGTGTATCGACCCCGAGGCCGCACGTCAGGTCCAGCACCGCATCGCCCTCGATGCACTTGTGCGCGGCGCACGCTTCGCTCGACGCCTGCTCGAAGGCCCGCGGGGGCAGGATGCACTGCGCCGCGGCGAAGCTCGGGAGCTTGTGCCGCGCGCGGGCGAGGTACTTGACCTGCGTGGCCACCAGCCGCGCATGGGGGATGCGGGTGTCGAGGGCCACCTCCAGCGGGTCGCGGCCCGCAGCGGCGGCGACCGCCCCGCGAAGTTCGGGCGTTTGCAGCAGGGTATATTCTTCGGGCGTTATCATCGGGATAAAAATAGCCTTTTTTTCGGTTCGTAGCTCCACGCAAGGAGCGTCAGCAACGCATAGGCCGCATAGAGGGCCGCCGTCCATCCCTCCCCGAGCGTCGTCTCGACGGTGCCCTGGGGCATCGCGGCGACCCAACGGGCCAGGGCGTTGATCCCCTCGGCCGCGGCACCGACCGGCAAGGCTACCACGGGCGCCAGCCATGCCGCCGGGAGAAGCAGCCACAGCGCCCCGCCGAAGACGACGACCGTCGCCAGCAGGATCGCCACGGGATTCACCAACACGCCGACGAGCGGCACCAGCGAGAAGGTATGGGCCACGAGAGGCGCCGTGGCCAGCGTCGCCGCAAGGCCGATCAGGTAGGCCTCCCCGACCCAGCGCACAATGCGGCTGCGGCCGCGCAGCCGCCGGCAGAGGGGCACGCCCCACACGAGGATCCCCGCCACGGCGAGGAACGAGAGGCTGAAGCTGATGTCGCCGATCCAGGCGGGATTCCAGAGGAGCATGCCGAAGGCCGCCGCGGCCAGGGCATTCAGGGCGACATACTCCGAGGCCGAGGCGAGGGCCGTCTGCAGCAGCGTGCACATGACGGCGGCCCGCACGGCACTGGGCGGGAAACCCGCCGCGGCGACGAAACACCACACGGCCGCAACGACCGCGACGTTGCGCAGCAGATGGCCCCGGCGCAGCAGGGGCAGCCACCCCAGCAGCAGGTTCACCAGCGCGAAGACGATGCCCGTGTGGAGGCCCGAGACGGCCAGCAGGTGCGAAAAGCCGCTGCGCGAATAGGCCTCGCGCAGCTCCGGCGTGATGCCGCTGCGGTCGCCGGCCGTCATGGCGCGCACCACGGCCGAGGCGTCGTCGGAAAGGGGCAGGCGTCCGAGCGACGCGACGGCCCGGAGATGGATGCCGGGAGCCTGCGGCGGCAGCTCCTCAAGCAGGGTCGAGGGACCCGCCCACATCGTTCCGGCGTAGCCGCGGCGGTGCATCAGGCGGCGGTAGCTCTCCGCACCGCCCCGGAAGTCACGGAGCGTGGCGCGGCACACGAGGCGCTCGCCGCCGGAGAGATGCAGCGCCGAATCGGCATAGAGCCGCACGCGTTCGTGCACGGCGTGCCACCGTCCCGAATCGGGGTCGCGCCACAGCCGCACCCGGGCATCGGCCATCGCATAGCGACCCCGGTCGGCGGGCGCCTCCTCCACGACGATCTCCCAGAGGGTCGCCACACCGCGCGGCACCGCAACGGGACGTTCGTGCAGCTGCGCCGTGCCGAAACCCGCCGCGCAGAGCATTCCCATGAGCGCCGGGGCGGCCCGCAGTAGCAGGGCCACGACGCCGCACAGCACGAAAGCCCCTGCGGTAAACCACAGGGGCAACGTGAAACGTTCGGCCAGGAGGATGCCGGCGGCGAAGGGCACCAGGACCTTCAGCATCGGCATGCACTCGAGGCGCCGGAGCAGCTGCTCGATCGAAAACATGGCGGCGGACGCAGGTCGGTTCTACGGACAAAGATACGAATTTCGTCCGAAAACAGGGCTGCCTACCGCACGAAGAGTTCCCAGCCGCGCTCGACCTCCTCGCGGTCGGCCTTCACGCCGTTCTCCACGCGCGAAATCGAGGCCGCGACGGGGACCATCGTCCGCCGGTCGCGCGTGTCGAGGCGCTCGTCGGGATCGAGGCCCGTATCGCCGGCCACGGCGCGGATGTAGGCGTCGGTGCGGTTCTCCGAGGGCGGGGCCCAGCGCGAGATCATGCCCCGCAGCGTGTCGAGGCCGTAGCGGCGACGGTAGGTGTCCAGCAGCACGAAGATGGCGCGGTAGCCCCAGGCCAGCGATTCGAACTGCCGGAACTCCGGGTCGCGCGACGGGCGCACCTCGCCCAGGTAGCGCACCCGCGAGAGGCGGATGTTGCCCGGGTTGCAGTTCTCCAGGCCGCGGCTCATGGCTCCACCTCCCTTCGGATCCGGCGGTGGACGTAGCGTCGCAGCCAGCGGAAGAGCGGGGCGTCCGAGAGCTGCGCGGCGTTCTCGAGGAACGACCACAGCTCGACGCCGCAGGTGAAGCCCGTGAACAGGCGGGCGATGTGCAGGTCCATGAAGTCGAGCACGCAGCAGTCGATGAGCCACGCCATGGCGATCGCCGTTACGGTGAGCGCCAGCTTGAGGACCGTGCGCCACGCCTCGTGGCTCTCGAAGTACCATTTGCGCCCCTCGCGGTGCGCCAGGGCCCGGTCGGCCGCCACGCCCGAGAGGAAATCGATGGCGATGAAGGCCACGGCCGTGGCCACCAGGGGCCCGATCGGCGCAAAGAGCGCCAGCAGCCCCAGCGCCGTGCCGCTAAAGAGTCTGTACAAAACCTCCATCGGTCGAGCAGCGTTTGAGGATGTTTTTTTGGGGATCGTATTCGGGGAACTCCGCGCGGTGTACGTCGAGGTAGTCCGTGGCCCGGCGCAGGAGCGTCCGGATCTCGGTGCGGAGGGCCCGGCAGAGGCAGCGCAGGGCCTCCCCGTCGGCCGGTTCGCTCCACGACGAGCGGGGTGCCGTCGTGCCGCAGGCTCCCGTGAGGATATCCAGCCGGGGCTGGAGCAGCAGACGCACGCAGAGCGCCGCGGGAGCCGCGAGGTACGCCTCGCGGAACTCCCCGTAGGCACCCCCGAGCAGCTCGTCGTAGAGCTCCTGCCCGAGGACCGGAACGAGGTAGCGGTGCTCCGCGGCGGCGATGTCGGCCTCCGCGATGATCCCGGGAGGCAGCGTTTCGCCCTCCCGGAAGGCGAGGCGCAGGGCCTCGGCGGGGGTTATCAGGGTGTTCATATTCGGAAGAGGGTTTCTTGGAAAAAAGCGTCGGCCGACGCTTCGGACGTGTTGCCAACGACCCCGGAGGGGTGGATCCGCCGTGCCGGCGACGGAGGGTCAGACCCCACCGCGAAGGGCGCATCCGGGACGACGTCAGCCGATGCTTGTGATGTTGTATTTCGAGATCTCCGAGAGGAAGGCCTGCTGCCGCGGGTCCTCGGGATCGTAATCGAGGCCGTCGGCCTTGCGGGCCTCCCAGACCTTCATGTAGATGGGTTTCGAACGCGTCGGCGGGCGGTTGATGATCTCCAGCGACGAGGTGTCGAAGCCCAGCAGCTCGGAGATCACCCGGCGAATGGGCTCCGTGAGCTCGGCCTGCTCGGCGAGGATCACCGTATTGAGCGCTACCTCGTATTCGTGGAGGATGCGCTCGGCGCTGAATCCCGAGCTGTAGTCCAGGCCGCTCAAGGTCCGGAACCACGAGTGCGCCACGACGATGTCCGCGGTGGCCTGCTCGTGCAGCGACTTCCAGTCGCCCTCGTTCTGCGAGGCGATGGGGATGAAGCGCGAATTGTCGTCGTCGCCCCCTTCGCGGATCACGAACATCACCTGCCCGGGGTTTCCGGCGAACTTCCGCTCGGCCAGCCGCACGATGCGTTCGGCGTCGGCCTCGTTGCCCGCCGAGGAGTCGAGCATCATGACGCCCGACAACTGGAACGAGTTGTCCAGGCGCGAGATGTTCCACCGGTCGGTCTTGTAGGCGATGGCCGAGACGTTCAGTCCGGCGATGTAGGGCGGCACGCCATAGTGCTCGAAGGCGGGTTCGTAGTCCTTGTAGTGGATCATCGTGCGGAGCGTGCCGTCGGCCTGCTCCTCGAAGAGCGGGTAGAGGGGCAGCGTGCGGGCCTCCTCGGCGCGGAAGGCGCTCCAGTCGTGGTGCAGCAGGATGTGCCGCGAGTCGCGGGCCACGCGGCAGCGCGTGGCGTCCTGATGGTAGAACGAGAGGAAGGTATGCCCGGGGTCGGTAACCACCTCGAGGAAGGCGTTGCCGAAGAGGGCCTTGTCGAAGGCCAGCTTGTTGAGCAGCTGCCGGAGGCTCTCGCCCTCGCCGTTCACGCGGCGGATGAAGGCCGCGAGCTGCGGCTCGTGCTCCCCGTCGCAGGTGAAGCCCTTGCCGGAGATGTAGTCGGCCTTGTCGTTGATGATCCGGCGGTGGGTTGTCGAGCGGCGCGCCATCAGGGCCAGGGCCATCGGGAAGAGGTTGTCGTCGCCCCACCGCCAGAAGGCGTCGCTCTCGACGCGCGTCGTCCCGAACGAGATGTAGGGATCCGTACGGTTGGCGACGCCGATCGCCGGTCTGAATTTTTTCGCTTTGTCCATATCGCAGGTTCGCTTGCCGGGGGCCGCCCGCAACGCATGTGCGGGCGGTCCCGAAGGCGGTTTACTGTTTGTAGAAGTAGGTGATGAGGCTCTCGTCGAGGATGCCGCAGCCGGCCATGAAGACCGCACGCTGGCGGTTCTCCATCTCGTCGGGGTTGTACCACATGCGCACCTCGTTGCCGGGCATGTCGGCCGTATTGACCGCCAGTACGAGGTTGCGACGGTCCGTGAGCATGCAGAACGACTTGTGGAACGAGGTTCCGGTCAGGTAGCTGCCCAGGCGCACGTCGATGATCGGGATGCCGTGGTAGGCGAGCGTCTTGCGGCCGTTCACCGCATCGACATAGGCCGCGTCGGCGCCCTTCGCGTCGAGGTACTTTTCGTAGAGATGGCAGATGTCCGAGGTTACGAAGTAGGCGAGCTGGCCGTCGGCCTTGAGGTCCTGCGTGCGGGTCGAGGCCTGGGTCCACAGTCCGTCGAAGAGCTCGACGACCTTCTCGGGCGAGGTCAGGTCGGCATCCGCGTAGGTCTCGTTGTAGATCTCCTCGGAGGATACCTTGGCGTTGATGAGCTTCAGGAAGCCGTCGAAGGTGTTGTAGCCCGTGCCGGCGGAGGTGTCGCCCACCCACATCGTCGCGCGCAGGTTCTCGGCCAGCGCCTGGCGGAAGAGGGCCGTCTCGGCCTTCTCGAGGTCGGTGCCCGAGAGGTCGTCCATGTGGACGTTGGTGATCGCCGAGATCTTCTCGTAGACCATCGAGAAGTAGTCGGCCGCCGAGAAGCCCATCTCGGCCTTCACGCGCTTGAGGTCGATCTCGCGCTCGATCTTCGTGGCCGCGTCGCCGCCCGACCAGCCGGCCGCGGAGTACTTCTGGAGGATGTTGCGCTGGCCGTCCCACAGCTGGACGTGCGTGGGCGTCGGCATGTTGTAGAGGACGCGCACGCCCAGATCCTGGGCCGACACGCCGGTCAGCATCGGACGGAAGAAGACGTTCTCGAGATCCGCGCCGGTGTACTGCTTGGCATTTTCAAGGTAAATCATGGTTGTGAAAGTTTTTTGAGAGATTTGTGGATTTTGTCGGTTTCGCCGTCCGGGAAGCTCCCGGGCGGCTTTTTTATCAGCTGTGGAAGCACTTGGCGTCCTCGGCGTAGGCCCGTTCGTTGGCCGAGCGCATCGCCTCGCCGTAGGAGGGATCCTCGCAGGGCTCCGTGCGCGTAGGCGCCACACGCTCCCGGGCCGCCTCGGCCGCCGATATCGAGCGGCGGCGCAGTTCGGCCTCGTCGGAGGCGAAGTGCAGGACGTTGCGATCCTCGGGGAGCTCCTCCTCGGCGCGCAGCCCGAGCCCTTCAAGCAGGCGGTTCCAGCCGCGCGAGAGGTTCTTCGCCAGTCCCGGGGCCGGGCTCTCCGCCGCCTCGATCACGCGGTCGGCCAGTCCGGCGATCACGGCCTCCGCGGGCGAGAGCCAGCGGCCGTTGCCGTGGTTTTCGGCCATCAGGCGCTCGAACTCCTCGACGGGGCGTCCCGAGCGGGCGGCGTAGACTCCGGCGATGCGGGCGTCGGTCTGACGGAGCAGTTCGAGGCGCTCCTCGAGCTCCGCGGCGTTGCCCTCGGTCGAGCACATCGCCCGGTGGATCAGGTAGAGGGCGTTGGCCGAGATTTCGCGGCATCCCGCCGAGGCCGCCTGGGCGATGATCGTCGCCGCCGAGGCCGTGTAGCCGTAGCAGCGGGTCGTGATGCGGGCCCCGAGCGAGCGCAGGGCGTCGTGGATGAGCAACGCGTCGTTCACGTCGCCGCCCGTCGAGCGGATCTCGACCACCACCTCCGGGGCCTCGATCTCCGAGATGCGGCGCACCGCGTCGCGGAACTTCTCGTAGGTCGCCACCCGGGCATCCGGCTCCTCGAACTGCCACTCCTCGGGAACGCCGATCGTCCCTTCGATCTCGATCGTGCAGCTGCCGGCCTTGTCTTTGATTTGGATTTCCGATTTCATGATTCAGTGTTTGAAAGTGTTGTAAAAAACGGTCCGTACCTTTTCGTAGGAACAGCAGAAGATATCCGACACGACGTGCATCGCCTCGCAGCGCCGCATGCCCTCCCGTTCGAGGCGGTGCACCTCCTCCCGGATCGCCAGCTGTTCGCAGCCGCGGCGCGAGAGAACCCCCAGCTCCAGGAGGCGCTCCACGGCCTGGGCGGCCGTCAGTCCCTCGATCTCGCGGCGGGCGGTCTCGGCCAGTATCGTATCGATGCGTGTCATAGGGCGTCCTCCTCCAGCCGGTCGAATTCACAGCGCGCCAGCCCCTGCGCCGGGTCGTACTTGCCCACGCTCCGCAGCAGGGCCCTCACCACACCGCGGCCCGTGTCGATGCGGAAGACCGAGCGGATGTCGGGACCTCCGGTGCCGGGTGCGAAAAGCGCGGCATACTCTCCGGGGGCGATGCGCAGCGTGAGGGTGATGCGCTCGCGGAGCGCCTCGCGCCGCGTCTGGCGGTCGTAGTAGCGGTGAAGCCCCTGTGCGCCGTCGCGGTCCTCGAAGCAGAGCGTGAAGGGCTCCGCCGCGTCGTCGCCCGCGAAGTGGAAGGCCACGAGCGGATAGGAGGCCTCGTCCGAGGGGTATCCCCACCGCTCGCCATCGGGCAGGGGGTGCATCCCGACGTAGCGGACGATGCGCGGCGAGAAGTTCGTGCCGTCCTCCTCCAGGTCGTCGCGGTCGCCGACCTCGGGCAGCAGCGCCGAAGGGGCATTGAGGTAGTGGCCCACGGAGTCGATCGTCGGGTAGAAGAGCGGGTTGCGGATCGTCTGCTCGCCCTGCAGGGCCGCCGTCGAGGTGCAGTCGGCGCTCCAGGCCCCGAAGGTGCCGCCGTTCTCCGCGTCGTAACGGTTCACGGCGCCGTCGCCCTCCCGGTAGCACCACGTCCGCCGTTCGTGGATGTCGAAGGCATGGTCGCGGCGCTCGACGCCCTGCGAGAAGTCCGTGCGGGCGCTCCAGTCCGCCTCGGAGCCCGCACCGAAGAGGTCGTCGGACGGCTCGATCCAGATCCGTTTGGCCGCCTCCTCGGTGTAGAAGCGCAGGTTGAACATCTGCGCGAGGGCCTCGAGCAGCTCGACCTGCCGGATGCGGTGCTGCGCGACGTCGGTAAAACGGATCTGTTCGCCGAAACCCGGCCCGGAGAGAAAGCGCGGCGTGAGCGAACAGCTCTTGTCCAGTTCGAGGCGCATCCCCTCCTCGGCCCCGGCGAAGTAGATCTGGTCGAAATACTTGGGCGACGAGGGGCCGAGGCGTTCGGAGGCCGTGCGCATCCGCAGCTCGACGGTCGTCTCGCCCGTCTCGCCGATGTAGCCGGCGTAGAGGGCCCAGTCGCCCGTGTAGCTTGTCCAGGACGACCCTTCGAGGATCTCCAGCACGGGGTCGGAGAAGCTCCCCGAGGACGGCGTGGAGACCAGCGTCGAGCGCACCGCGAACTGTGCCCAGTCGGAGAGCAGGCCGTTCTGGCGGTAACGCAGACGGTAGCTGGCGCCGTCGCGGTGGTCGAAGACGACGATCCGGTAGGAGAAGTTCGCGCGGAGCGAGCCGCGCAGATCCTCGTAGCGGTTGGCCAGCGTGAAGGAGAACTCCGAGCCGGGCCCGAAGTAGATCGTGTCGAAGCCGGTCAGGCGCGTCCGCGAGAGGATCCGGTGGGCGGTGGTGTACTTGAGGTAGTATTCGAAGCCGACGCTCGTCTCGACGAGGGGCGTGAAGCAGATCCGCTTGCCGTCGAGGGCGAAGCAGCCGCCGTTGTTGTAGAGCCCCTCGACCGGTGCGCCGTCCGCATCGACGCTCTGCGGCGTGGCCGTCTCGACGATGTTGCCCACGGAGTTGAGCACACTCAACGGATTGGCAATCACCTTGCCGACCTCGTTGGCCGTCGCCGAGGCGGTGGAGAGCCTCCGGGCGAGGAAGCCCATGCGGGCCTCGGCCGCCGCGGTGTCCCGCGAGGAGTAGGCGCCGCTCATGTAGAGCGAGCGGAAGAAGTCCGAAGCGAGGAAGCGGCTCTCGATGCGGTAGCCGGCCTCGGCGAAGATCCGCTCGACGAGCGTCGCGACATGCAGGAAGGGGTGGTAGTCGTCCGTCGAGAGGAGCCGCTCGTTGGGCAGCAGGTCGGTCGGGCTGGCCGACCGGGGGTATTCGTCGCGGTGGACGGGGAAGAAGCGCACGGGGGTCGCGGCCGTCCAGCTGCTGCAGATCTCCGTGGGCGTGAGCAGCGCCGTGTAGTCGATGCCCAGCGTGTTGAACATCCTCAGCGAAGCGTTCGCCGCCCAGCCGGCCCCGCCGTATCCGATCTCCAGCTCGTAGCCCTCGTCCGAAGCCGCCAGCAGGCGGACCCGGCCGCGGAAGAGCTCGGCGCCGCCCTCCGTGAGGCAGGCCTCGTGCGCCGCGTCGTTGAATTTCGCGAGGGTGTGCAGCTCGCGGGCAAAGCCCGTCGCCTCGTCGTTGCGGGGCGTCGCGGGGATCGTGATCTTCCACTTGCGTCCGTCGCGGCAGGCCTCGATGTCGGCCGTCTGCGCCGCATCCCAGGCCGGAAGGAGCAGCCGCTCCGTACCCAGATCACAGGATTTGTTGTCGATCGTCAGTTCCATGTCATGGCGGTGTTTTGTCGGTCGCGGATATCGATTTCGAGGCAGCAGAGGTTCCCCAGGCGGCGGACGACCGCCTCGTCGGTCGCCACGTCGATCGGCGTACAGCTATCCTCGCCGACGACCCACACCTCGGGCGACTCGACCAGCTCGGCCAGTGCCGTGAGCACAGCCTCGGTCTCGTAGGCCGAGACGAGCGTGCGCGTCGCCTCACGGCGGCGGGGCACCGCAACCAGCCCCTCGGGTCCCTCGGCGCGGAGCTTCTCGACCTGCACGGTCGTCGTCCGCACGACGGGGAAGCTGTACTGCTCGACCGAGCCGGCGCTGCTGCGCCACGCCACGCGCACGGCCTGCTCGGCGGCCGGCACGACGGTGTATTCGACCGTGGCGATCCCGTCGATCTCGACCGTCAGCGTGTCGGCCCCGGGGAAGTCGCGCGTGTCGAGGACGAAGAGCACTGGACCCTTCAGAAAGGCGGAGTAGCTCTGAGCCGTCATCGTGTCGGCCGAGCGGGCCGTAACGGTGGCCTTGACCGTTCCGGAGTCCGGGGCGAGGAGCGTCAGTTCGTCGCGCGCTCCCTCGGGGATGAGACGTTGGAGGGGGAGGGTTGTCAGCAGAGCCGGGGCGGCCACCTGCGTGCGGCCGGCCAGGAAGGTACGCTCGGGAGCCGTCGCCGCAGCCCCGTCGGGGAGGGTTCCCGAGGGTCCGACGGCCACCGTGGCCGTAACCGTGCGGCCCGTGGCGGCGTAGAATCCCGTGTCGCTCACCACGGGCAGGAAATGCAGTGCGCGGCGCAGGAAGGGGGCGGCATCGAAACGGGCCGCGGCACTGGCGACGAAGCGCAGCGTGCCGTAAAGCGTCGAGCCGCTCCGGTCGGCGATGCGGATGTCGAGGTCTTCGGCCGCGGAGTGCTCCACGGCGTAGAGCACCTCGGCGCCGAGCGGCGCATACTGGGACGGAATCTGTGAGAAGGTCATGGGATAAGGGGTTTTTGGAGAATCCGGGGTTGCGACGGACACCGCCCGGCGCCGGGGGCCGCCGCCCGCCTGCGGGATGGATGAAAAGGGGCGCAGAAGACCCGGGGGTGAAAGGAATACGACGGCAGAGCTGCGAGCTGCGGACAAAGCCGCGGGGCGGGGAATCCCCCGACGGCGGGCCGGGGTGTTGAAAAGTCCGTGGATAAACCGTGGATAAAATGTGAATGGATGTGGATAAGTCTACACAACCCGCTGGTACCGAATGGTCTCCGATTGTTGATAAGCGCCCCCGGCGGGGCTGTGCGGGTGTGGATTCCGGAGGCAAATATACGACACGGCGACCCCCCTTGTCAAGAGGCCGGCGCATTTTTTCCACGAAAAATGGAAAAGCGCGCCCGGGAATTCGCCGAAAGGGGTTATCTTTGTTACCGGAAAACGAAAACCCAATGAAATCCGTCATGAAACATCTGATTCTCCTCTGCGTCGCCCTCGTCGGCGCCGCGACCGCCTCGGCCCAGAAGTGGGAGGGGCTGGCCGACACGCCCCCGATGGGGTGGAACTCCTGGAACAAGTTCGGCTGCAACATCGACGAGCGGATGATCCGCGAGATGGCCGACGCGCTGGTCGATACGGGCCTCGCGGAGGCGGGCTACGTCTACATCAACCTCGACGACTGCTGGCACGCCCCGGAGCGCGACGCCGACGGATTCCCGCAGTGCGACACGACGCGTTTCCCGAGCGGCATGAAGGCCCTTGCGGACTACGTCCATGCAAAAGGGCTCAAACTGGGCATCTACTCCGACGCCGGATGGACGACCTGCGCCGGACGTTTCGGCAGCCTCGGCCACGAGTACCAGGATGCCCTGCAGTACGCCCGCTGGGGCATCGACTACCTGAAATACGACTGGTGCAACACGGCGGATATCAATCCCAAGGGGGCCTATACGCTCATGCGCGAGGCGCTGCGCGCCGCCGGGCGCCCGATCCTCTTTTCGATCTGCGAGTGGGGTTCGAACAAGCCCTGGGAGTGGGCTCCCGAAATCGGCCACATGTGGCGCACGACGGGCGACATCGGCCTCTCGTTCTCCGACCCGGAGGTCTTCGAGGGTCCGTGGAAACCCCGCACGGTGCTGCAGAACGTCGATACGAACGCCCCGCTGCGCCGCTACGCCGGCCCGGGCCACTGGAACGACCCCGACATGCTCGAGGTGGGCAACGGCATGACGGTCAATCAGGACCGCGCGCACTTCACGCTCTGGTGCATGATGGCCGCGCCGCTGATCCTGGGCAACGACCTGCGCACGATGACCGACGAGACGGCGGCGATCCTCACCGACCGCGAGGTGATCGCCATCGACCAGGATCCGCTGGGCGTGCAGGGGCTGCGCTACGCCACCGACAACGGCATCGAGATCTGGTTCAAGCCCCTCGCCGACGGCGACTGGGCCTTCTGCCTCTTCAACCGCACGCACGAGGAGCGCACCTACGAGATCGACTGGCAGCTCTACTGCTTCACCGACACGGAGGTCTCGCAGCGCTCCACGGACTTCGACCGCATCGTCTACGAGGGCCGCGACCTGTGGAACGGCGGCAAGAGCTTCCGCACGGACCGTCCGCGCAGCGTGGTCATCCCGGCCGAGGATGTCGTCCTCTACCGTCTGAAACCCGTCGCCGGGCGCTGATTCCGGCGGAAGGGGAAGGGCGCAAAACGCCGATCCGGCAAGGACCCGCCACCGAACGGCCGGCATACAGCGCCGATCCGGCAAGGACGCCTGCCGGGCGCCGTATCCGCCCCGCCGGATATTCCGAAATACACCCCGGAGCCCGCAGGCCCCGGGGTTTCTGCGTCCGGGAGAGGGGGATTCCGCCCCGTCCGGAAAGCGGGGAATCGCCCGGCGGAGGCGAAAAAACGGAAAATTTTACGGCAATATGGATTTTCGGGTGCCGTTTTTCGAGAATTAAACGTATCTTTGTGGTCGGAACCAACAGTCTTACCCCATATGGATGATGGTCATAGTACCCCGTATAGCCGCCGTGTCGTGCCTCAGCACGACGCCATTCATCTATGGTATCCGGCACGAAGGTAACCTTCGCGCCGAGTTGCTGTTGTCCGATCCCGACACCGTCATCCAGGATTTTCTCGAACGCAGGGCCGACATCGCCCTGATCCCCTTCACGGCCATGCCGCTGCTCGCCGACGCGCGCACCGTCACGGAATATTGCGTCGGAGGCGTCGCGGCCGAGCGCGAGGCGCTGCTTGCGAGCGACGACCCGCTGGTCGGCATCTGGAAGGAGCAGTGCGGCGAGCTGCCCTTCGCCTTTGCGGTGTGGGTGGCCCACGCCGACACGGACGCCGACACGATCGAGGCGCTGCAGTACGCGCTGACCTACGGGCTCGAACGCGGTTACGAGGCGATGATGGAGGCGGCTCCGGAGCTCGACCCGCTGCGGGCCTGCGAGGTAATGTCGGGCTTCGACTACATCTTCGACAACGAAAAGAACCAGGCGCTCCAGCAGTTCTGGGACTCCGGCATCAAGGTCGCTCCCCGGGCGAATCCCGGCTGAAGAGGTTAGCGGGCCCGGCCCGCCTCTCTCATGCTCACGGATTCGAGAACCTTACAGAGAGCGATTTATGATTACGATTTACCTCAAACAGTACAACAAGATCATCCGCAATGCCGACACCCGGCTCTTCGACGAGCTGGGCTACGACGACATTCTGTGGATCGACATGCTCTCGCCGACGATCAAGGAGCAGAAAGCCGTCGAGAACTTCATGGAGATCAGCCTCCAGACCCGCCAGCAGGTCGAGGAGATCGAATCGACCTCGAAATACTCCGAGAACGAGAACGCGATCATCTCCAACTCGAACTTCTTCATCCCCACGGGCGACTCGTTCATCGTCGAGCCCGTGTCGTTCATCATCTCCAACGAGGGCGTGCTGGTCTCGGTGCGCAACGCCGAGTTCCGGACCTTCCGCGAGACGGAGAAACGCCTGCAGATGAACTACCGCAGCTACTCGACAGGCTACCACCTGTTCATCTCGCTGCTCGAGGTGCGCATCGACTTCGACGCCGACCTCGTGGAGCTCATCGCCAAGCAGGTCGGGGCCCTCTCGAAGGACATCAACTCGGAGGATTCGATCGACAAGGAGGTGCTGCACCGCATCAGCGCCCTGCAGGAGAGCACGATGTCGCTGCGCGAGAACATCTTCGACCGCCAGCGCGTCCTCTCGGGCATCCTGCGCTCGGAACGCTTCCCGAACGATATCTACCCGCGCCTGCAGCTGATGATCAAGGACGTCAATTCGCTCATCAACCACGCCGACTTCAGCTTCCAGCGACTCGACTACATCCAGGACGCCGCGCTGGGTCTGATCAACATCGAGCAGAACGGCATCGTCAAGATCTTCTCGGTGGCGGCCGTGATCTTCATGCCCGCGACGCTCATCGCCTCGATCTACGGCATGAACTTCAAGGCGATGCCCGAGCTGGACTGGCACCTCACGCTCTCGAACGGGATGGTCATCCCGCTGGGCTACCTCTTCGCCATCGCGCTGATGATCATCTGCTCGGTGCTCACGATCTGGTTCTTCCGCTACAAGAAGTGGCTCTGACCGGTGAAGGGTTGTCCGTCCGGCAGCGGTTCCCCCCCCCGAAAGCCCCCGAATTTCCCCGCGGGGGCTTCTTTCTTTGAAAGAAGGGCCGCCCGACAGGGCATTTTTCCGGCGAAATTTGTATCTTTGCTGCCTGTAAACCTGCACCATGCTCGAAAAACTGGCCAAACAGACCGCCATCTACGGCATCAGCACCATCGTCGTGCGCTTCCTGAGCTACCTGCTCACGCCCTACTATACCCGGATCTTCGGGCAGGAGACCTACGGAATCGTTACCGACGTCTACGCGCTGATCCCGCTGGCGCTGACGCTGCTGACCATGGGCATGGAGTCGAGCTACTTCCGCTTCTCGGCCAAGGCCGAGGAGGCCGGAGGCGACGTGCGGGGCGCCAAGCGGCGGCTCTTCGCCACGACGTGGGGCACCACGTCGCTCGCCGCCGCGCTCTTCTTCGCCGCAATCCTCCTCTTCCGCGACACGGTGGCCCGCGCCATGGGCGAGACCTACGTCGCCCACCCCGAATACATCGTCTGGGTGGGGCTCATCATCCTCTTCGACGTCTCGGCCTGCATTCCCTTCTCGCGGCTGCGCGAACAGGGCCGCTCGATGACCTTCGTGGGGCTCAAGGCCCTCAACGTCGTGCTGAACGTCGTGCTGGCCGTGGCCTTCGGCGCCGCGGGGCTCTTCCGCACGGAGTTCGGCGTGGGCTGGGTCTTCGTGGCCAACCTCGCCGCAAGCGTCGTAACGTGGGCGGCGATCCTCGCAACCACCGACCGCACGCTGCCGCGCATCGACGGCCGCCTGCTGCGTGCCGTCTTCGCCTACTCGCTGCCGCTGCTCGTCGGCGGCCTGGCCGGCACGGCCAACGAGTTCATCGACCGCCAGCTCATCAAGTACCTCGTGCCCGCGGGGGCCATGGCCCAGCTGGGCGTCTACGGCGCCATCACGAAGATCGCCGTGGTGATGATGCTCTTCTACCAGATGTACCGCCTGGCGGCCGAGCCCTTCTTCCTCTCGAACTTCCGCAAGGAGGAGTTCGTGGCGATGAACGCCGCGGCGCTGAAATACTACGTCATGGCCTCGATGCTCATCTTCCTGGGCATCGCGCTCTTCCGCGACCTGTTCGCCCTGATCGTCGGGCGCGACTTCCGCGAGGGTATCTTCATCCTCCCGGTGGTGCTCGGGGCCAATGTCCTCACGGGCGTCTGGCTCAACCTCTCGTTCTGGTACAAGCGCGAGGAGCGCACCTCGCTGGCGATCGTCGTAACGGGCACGGGCCTCGTGGCCATCCTGCTCTTCGGCTTCGCGCTCATCCCCCGCTGGGGCTACTACGGCGCGGCGTGGGCCCGCCTGGCCAGCGAGACGGCGATGGTCGCCGTGAGCTGGTGGCTCAACCGCCGCTTCTTCCCCACGCCCTACGACTGGCGCCGCATGGGCGAATACGTCGCCGTGGCGCTGGCCGTCTTCGCCGCCTCGGAGGCCGTGGCCTCCCGCGCGGACAATATGTTCATCGGCTATACGTTCAACATAATAGCACTTGCGGCCTACGTCGCCTACCTGGTCCGACGCGAAAGGATCGACCTGCGGGCGATGATGCGGGCCGTGCTGAAACGTTCATAACCCCCAACCGAAAGAAGAGACCATGCGTTTTGCCGACATAACGGGACAGGAGGAGCTCAAGCGTCATCTGGCGCGGACCGTCGATACGGGCCGCGTGAGCCACGCGCAGCTCTTCACGGGCGCCGCGGGCTACGGGGCGCTGCCGCTGGCCGTGGCCTATGTGCAGTACCTCTGCTGCCGCCACCACCGCAACGGGGATTCGTGCGGCGAATGCCCCGACTGCCGGCAGATCGCGGCCCTCGCGCACCCCGACCTGCATCTGGTCTTCCCGGTGAACAAACAGGGCAAGAAGTCGGGCGAGGCGGTGCGCAGCGACGAGTTCCTGCCGCTCTTCCGCGAACTCTTCGCCGAGCGCGGCGGCTGCTTCACGCCGCAGGAGTGGTACGACCGCCTCGACCTGGGCAAGACGCTCAAGGGCATGATCTCGGCGCGCGAGGCCGACGAGATCATCCGCAAGCTCTCGTTCAAGAGCTTCGAGGCCGAGTACAAGACGGTGCTCGTCTGGCTGCCCGAGACGATGAACGAGGAGGCGGCGAACAAGATCCTCAAGATCCTCGAGGAGCCGTGGGAGCGCACGCTCTTCCTGCTGGTTTCGGAGCATCCCGAGCGGCTGCTGCCGACGATCCTCTCGCGCACGCAGGAGGTCGCCGTGCCGCGCATCGCGACGGAGGTGCTGGAGGCCGAGGCACGCGGCCGCGGCATCGCGGACCCGCTGCAGGCGCGCACGCTGGCCCGGCTGGCGGGCGGCGACCGCATCGAACTCGAACACCTGCTCTCGGGCGAGCAGGATGCCGCACGCAAGGAGTATTTCGAGCTCTTCTGCGCGCTCATGCGCCTGAGCTACAACGACAGGCACCTCGAGCTCATCGCCTGGGCCGAGGAGGCGGCGCAGCTCACGCGCGAGCAGCAGCGGGGCTTCCTGCGCGATGCGGCGCGTCTTTTGCGGGAGAGCTACATGCTGCACGCCGGGATCCGCGAGATCTGCTACCTGTGGGGCGAGGAGCTGGCCTTCTGCACGCGTTTCGCCCCCTTCGTGGGATCGCGCAACATCGAGCCGCTGATCGACCAGATCGAGAGCGCCGCGGCCCAGATCGCGCAGAACGGCAACCCGACAATCGTATTCACCCACTTCGCGCTCTCGGTGAGCAAGATGATCAAACATTTGTAGAGAGATGGCACGCGTAACACTTCTGATGGGAGGCAACAAGGGGGATGTCAAACGGACCCTGCAGACGGCACAACAGCTCGTCAATGCCCGCGTGGGCGCCGTACTGCGCTGCTCGCACCGCTACGAAAGCGAGGCCTGGGGCTTCCATGCCCCGGAACGGTTTTCGAACCAGGCCGTGGAGATCACCACCGACCTCACGCCGCACGAGGTGCTCGATGCCGTGCAGTGCATCGAGGCGGACCTGGGGCGCAACCGCGCCGCCGAGGCCGTCGAGAAGGCCGCGACGGGTGCCGCCTACGTCTCGCGGCCGATCGACATCGACATCATCTTCTACGACGACGCGGTCCTCTCGGACGAGCAGCTGACGATCCCCCACCCGCGGCTTGCCGAACGGGAGTTCGCCCTCGTCCCCCTGTGTGAAATCATGCGCATGCGCCGCCACCCCGTTACGGGCACGACCGTCGGGGAGATGCTCGAGGCGCTGCGCCAAAAACAGCAGCAGGCATGAAACCGATCCGCCTCCTTACGCTCGCGGCGGCGTGCGCCGCGCTGGCGGGGTGTCTGAAGGACACCTCGCACGGCACGACGACCTACATCCTCAAACCGCTGCAGCAGAACCTCTCGACCGACCCCAACGAGCCGCTCGAGGGGGTCCTGACCCACGCCTTCGACGCCGACACGACCCGCTACACGGTCGCCTCGTACGACGACGCGCTGCAGGGCATCGCCACCTCGAAGGAGAACCCTTCGCAGCAGCTGCAGGCCGTGGCCTCCTCGACGGCCTTCGACAAGGAGGGCACGACGGGCTGGGTGCAGATGGAACTGCCCCTCTCGGAGCGGAAGATGATCCTCGCGGTCGATACCGCGCACCGCGTCTACGCCTACACGGAGCAGGAGCTCGAGAAGACGCTCCCGACGCTCTACGTTACACTGATCTTCAAGACCTGGAAGGAGGGCTTCTCCTACCAGGACGGCAACTGGAGCTTCTACAACGAGTTCTACGCGCCGCCGCAGCGCCTCGACACCTCGATCCGGCCGCTGCTGCAGACGGCCGAGGACGCCGCCGCGGAGCCCTACGGCGACCTGGGCAACCTGAAGGCCTATGCCTATGCCGTCGATACGACCGCCTGGCGCATCGCCTCCTACGACGACGCGCAGCTGGGCCGCATCACCTTGAAGAGCGACGACTCGTTCACGCGCAGCGAGCCCTCGTTCCAGGCCTATGCCGACGCGGAGTCGGGGCTCTTCACCATGCAGGTGAGCGTACCGACGCTGATGGTCGTCGTCGTGGACCGCGCCAACCGCCTCTACGCCTACTCGCAGCAGACGGTCGATCTCGAGGGGGCCGGCCCCACCTTCGAGGTGCTCTTCCGGCCGTGGCGCAACGTCTGGATCGACGTCAATGACGGCTGGCGCATCGTGAACGAGGCGCTCGACCCCGCGAAGAACCCCACCACCACGCAGAACCAAACCGCCGCCGGACAATGACACTACGCAGAACCCATATCCTGAACCTGTTGCGCGGCGGCGTCGCGCTGCTCTTCGTGTCGGCCTTCCTGAGCCGCTGCGCCAGCATGATGACCCCCACGGGCGGACCGCGCGACTCGCTGCCCCCGGTGATCGTCGAGATGCTCCCGGACAACTTCACGACGAACCTCCCGACGGTGAACACCGGGAAGATCTACATCGAGTTCGACGAGTTCATCCAGATCAAGGACCAGCAGAAGGAGTTTTTCACCTCGCCGGCGATGAAGAAAAAGCCGACGATCACGCAGCGCGGCCGGGGCATCGTCATCCAGATCCGCGACACGCTGCAGCCCAACACGACCTATGCGCTCAACTTCGGCAGCGCGATCCGCGACAACAACGAGGGCAACCCGCTCTACTCGATGCGCTACGTCTTCTCGACGGGCCCCGAGATCGACTCGATGCTCCTCTCGGGCTATACGGCCGACGGCTACAAGGCCGACTCCGTGTCGAAGAGCTTCATCTGGTTCTACCCGGCCGATTCGGTCGAATACACCCCGGACTACGACTCGACGATCTTCAAGCATACGCCCGCGGTGATCGCCCGCGCCGAGACCAACGGCATCTTCATCGCGCAGAACCTCAAGCCGATACCCTACCGGGTCTACGCCATCGAGGACCGCAACGACAACCAGATGTACGAACCGGGCACCGACCAGGTGGGCTTCCTCGAGGGGACCTACAACCCGGCCGAGCTGCCCGATTTCGCCATCTGGTACGACTCGCTGCGCCGCTATGTGAGCGCGGAGCCGCAGCTCTACCTGCGTATGTTCACCGACAAGGCCTTCCGGCGGCAGCTGCTTTCGCAGAGCGAGCGGCCGCTGCAGCACAAGGCGATGCTCTACTTCGGGGCACCGCACCCGCAGATCACCTCGCTGCGTTTCGACAGCATTCCCGCGGATCGGGTAATCATCGACCCCCAGACCGAGGGCCGCGACACGCTGGCACTGTGGTTCAACGTCCCCTCGGCGTCGCTGCCCGACACGATCAAGGGGCAGATCACCTACTTCAAGCACGACTCGGTGAACCGCCTGCAGGAGGTTACCGAGAATCTGAAACTCGCCTGGCGCCTGATCGAGACGAAGGACCAGGAGCGCGAGCGTGAGCGACTCGAACGCGAACGGCGCAAGGCCGAGGCGGCGGGCGAGGAGTGGAAGGAGCCCGAGAAGGAGAACCCCTTCGCCTACAAGATGCCCCTCTCGGGGGAGGTGAATCCCGAGAAGGACCTGACGATCGACTTCGACTACCCGCTTGCGACGCTCGACTCGGCGGCGCTCCTGATGACCTTCAAGACGCCGGACGACCGTATCGAGGACCTTCCCGTTACGATCCGCCGCGACACGGCGCAACTGCGCCGCTGGTACATCCGTTTGGAGTGGAAGCTCGGCGGCGAATATACGCTGACGATCCCCCAGGGGGCGATCACCGACATCGCGGGCTTCTCGAACGACTCGATCGTCGGGAAGTACACGGTCTTCGACCCCGAGCAGTTCGCCACGGTGAAGATCCATGTCGCGGGGCGCAACGACGGTTCGAAATACATCATCCAGCTGCTCGACGCGAACAACGCCCTGCAGCAGGAGAAGCGCGACATCACCTCGGGCGACGTGCAGTTCAACTACGTTCCGGCGGGCGAGATCAAGTTCCGCGTCATCGAGGACCGCAACGGCAACGGACGCTGGGACACGGGCAACCTGGTGGAACGGCGGCAGCCCGAGCGGGCGGAGATCTACAAGGATCCCGCGGGCGAGGAGACCTTCGCGACGAAGACCAACTGGGAGATCGAGTTCACGATGGACATGAACCGGATCTTCGCACCCGTAACGATGAAGTCGCTCGTGCGGCTGCTCGACGAGCGCGAGACGCAGCGGCAGCAGCGCGAGGCCGAGAAACGCGCCAAGGAGCTGCTCAAGGGCGACTCCCGGCGCCAGGGGCAGCAGCAGACCACGAACGCCAACTTCGGTTCGGCGGGCAACATGTTCAGCACATTCAGATAAGATGACGACCATGCGACGACACACCCTGTATATCCTCCTCACGCTGGCGGCCCTTATGACAGGTGCCGCGGCCTCGGCGCAGCATACGCTGGGCTTCACCGCGGGTTACGGCATGTCCACGGGACGGTTCCAGCCCCAGCAGGAGATGCGGGCCCTGTGGGGCAAGTACGGCGGGGGTCTCTCGTGGCGCTACTACGGCAAGCAGCGCATCGTGGGAGGCTTCGGCATCGACCTGGAGTTTCTTCAGACGGGCTTCTCGTTCGCCACGAACTCCTCGCAGGTCGAGGAGAAGAAGGACTACCTCTACTACACGCGGCACATCAACACGATCATGATGCCCGTGGTCTGGCAGCCGCACTTCTACATGATCCGCAACCACGTCCGGGTCTATCTCGAGGCTGCGGCGACCTTCTCCTACAACCTCTCCTCGACCTACGAGAACCGGCAGGCCGAGCAGCGCGGCGCCGCGGACTGGCGGGGCGACTACACCTTCAAGACCCCGCGCGACAACCGCTGGGGATACGGGCTTGCGGGCGGCGGCGGCATCGCCCTGCTGATCGACCGCTTCGAGCTGAACTTCCGCGTGCGCTACTACTTCGGCTATGCCGACATCCTGCGCAACCGCAACCGCTATGCCGACAACGGCATCGACGGATCGGAGAATCCCTTTGCGCAGACGCCGATGCGTTCGCCGCTGGACAACCTGATGATCTCGGTGGGCGTGAACTTCCGCTTCAACAAGGAGGGCTTCGAGACCTGGAAGCCGCGTCCGAAGCGCGCCAAGGCCCCCGAGGCATTCACCTACGGAAAATAAACACCTCAAGATATGGAAACCACACGACAGCAGAAAATCGCCAAACAGATCCAGCGCGACATCGCCGAGATCTTCCAGAAGGAGGGTGCGGGCATCGTCCGCGGGCGGCTCGTAACGGTTACGGCCGTGCGCGTCTCGCCCGACTTCGGCTACGCCAAAATCTACGTCAGCATCTTCCCCTTCGAGCGGAGCGCGGAGACGATGCACGCCATCGAGGAGCAGAACCGGTTCATCCGCCACGCCCTGGGGCAGCGGATCCGCAACCAGCTGAAGAACATCCCCGAGCTGCAGTTCTTCCTCGACGACTCGCTCGAGTACATCGAACATATCGAAAAGGCCCTCAAGGAGGAGTAACCCGCAAAACCGATCCGCCGTGCTTGCCCGCCTCTTCGCCCGCCGCTACTTCTTCTCGCCCCACTCCCGATCGGTCGTCAATCTGATCTCGGGGGTGAGCGTTGCGGCCGTGGCGATGCCAGTAGCGGCGATGATCATCCTGCTGTCGGTCTTCAACGGCTTCGAGTCGCTCGTGCGGTCGATGTATTCGCTCTTCGACGCCGACCTGACGATCACCCCGCGCACGGGCAGGACCTTCGAGGCGGCGTCGCTCGACACGGCCGCCCTGCGCCGCCTGCCGGGGGTCGAGGGGCTCGCCTTCCAGCTCGAACAGAGCGTGCTGCTAGAGGCGGGCGATCGGCAGGCGACGACGACCCTGCGGGGCGTGGACGAAGGCTATGCGACGCTCTTCCCGCTCGACGGGGCAATCGCCGCGGGAAGCGGCTCGGTGGGCGCGGGGGATACCGGACGGCTCGTCATGGGGCAGTCGATGGCCTGGGCGCTGGGGATCCACGCGCTTGCCGGGGCCGACGTGGCGGTCTACGCCGTACGGCGGGGCTCGTTCTCGACGCTCCTGCCGCTGGAGAACTACACGCGCCGCACGCTGCCGGTCGGGGGAATCTTCTCGCTCGACCTCGAAAGCGAGCAGAACTGCGTCCTGGCGCCGCTCGACATGGCACAGCGGCTCTTCAACTACCCGGAGCGTGTCTCCGCGGCGGCGCTGCGCACGGCTGCGGATGCCGACGCCGCACGGCTGCGCGCGGCGGTTGCCGCGACGGCCGGCGACGCGTTCGAGGTGCGCACGCGCGACGAGCTGCGCGCCTCGTTCTACCGCATCATGACCTACGAGAAGTGGGGCATCTTCCTCATCGCGCTGCTGGTGCTCGTCGTGGCGTCGTTCTCGGTGGTCGGAGCCCTGGCGATGCTCATCGTCGAGAAGCGCGGCGAGATCGCAACGCTCCGCGCCCTGGGGGCCGACACGCGCCTCGTGCGGCGGATCTTCCGCACGGAGGGGTTGCTCATCTGCACGGCCGGGGCCCTGGCGGGCGTCGTGCTGGGCGTCGGCGCCTGCCTTGTGCAGCAGCACTTCGGCCTGATCGAGATCCCGGCCGAGAGTTTTCTGACGAAAAGCTATCCCGTGGAGTTCCGCCCCGGGGATCTCGCGGCGGTTCTCGCGGCCTTCGCCGCCGTGGCGTTGCTGCTTACCGGCCTCACGGTGCGCGGGATGATCAAACGATACGACTGAACGACATGAAACGAACCCTCCGTACGGCGCTCTGTGCGACCCTGATGCTGCTCGGCGCAGCCTGCTCGCGCCACACGATCATCCCCGACGATGAGCTGGCGATGATCTTCCGCGACGCCTACCTGGCCAACGCCTACATCTCCGACCAGCGGGTTACGACCGACTCGCTGCGCATCTACGAGCCGATCTTCGCCCGCTACGGCTACACGACCGACGACGTGCACTACACGATCGGCAACTTCTCGAAACGCAAGAGCGCCCGCCTGAGCGACGTCGTCGAGCGGGCCATCGACCTGCTCGAAGCCGAGGGCAAGATCTACAACCGCCAGGTGGAGATTCTCGACACGATCGACAACGTCGCCCGCCGCACCTGCACACGCACCGTCCTCGCGGACTCGATGCTGCGCATCCGGTCGCTGCGCGACACGGCGCGGCTGCACCGCACGCTCGACGTGCAGCCGGGCGAATACCGCGTAACGATGCGCTATACGATCGACTCGCTCGACCGCAACCAGCGGGGGCTGAAGGCCACGACATGGCTCGAACGCAAGGACAGCACCCGCATGAGCTACTATACGACGTCGCTGCGGCGCGACCGCGAGGAGGAGACCTTCACGCGGCTCTTCACCGTCGATACGACGCACCGGCGGCTGCACCTCAACCTGCTGGACTTCTACGCCCGCCCGGAGCGTCTCTCGATGTTCGTCGAGGAGCTGCGCGTCGAGTACACGCCGCCGACCGGGGAGGCGGTCGAGGAGCTCTACGACCGCCAGCTCGATATCCGCATCTTCGCCGATGACTTCTTCCGCACAACCCAGCCGGCGGATAGCCTCTAACCTGCTGTGGAGCCCCGCCACGGGGCTCGTCCGCCATCCGCTCGCGGAGCTCTCGGCCGCGGGGCGCCTGCTCACGGTCGTCAGCTGCCCGGAACCCGACCGCCTGGCCGCGACGGAGTTTTACGCCGGACTGCTCGTTGCGGGCTTCCCCGCGGAGTACCGCGCGGCCTTCGAACGGCTGCGCCGCGACGGCCGCCCCCTGCCGGAGCTGCTTCCCGACATCGTACGCCCCGACGGCATCCTCGTGCTCCTCGCGGGTCTGGACTATGCGACGCTGCGGCTCACGCCGCAGGCGACCATCCGCAAAATCTGATTCCGGAATAAAAACAGGAAAAACGCGTCAGAGGGGCAAGTGCTCCTCGACGGTTTCGCGCAGGCGCGTGCGGTCGAGGTGGGTATAGATCTCGGTCGTGAGGATGCTCTCGTGGCCGAGCAGCTCCTGCACCTGGCGGATGCTCGCGCCTCCTTCGAGCAGGTGCGTGGCGAACGAGTGGCGGAGGGTGTGGGGCGAAATGCGCTTGGTGATGCCCGCGCGGCGCGCCGCCTCGCGCAGGATCGTGAAGACCATCACGCGGGTGAGCTTCCCGCCGCGGTTGTTCAGGAAGAGCACCTCCTCGCCGGCCCGCGCGGCACGCCGCACCTCCAGGTAGCGGTGGATGCGTTCGCGCGCCACGCCGCTGACGGGCACGAGGCGCTGCTTGTCGCCCTTGCCGATCACGCGCACATAGCCCTCGCCGAAGAAGAGGTCCTGCAGCCGCAGCGACGTGAGCTCCGAGACGCGCAGCCCGCACGAGTAGAGCACCTCGAGCATGGCGCTGTCGCGCAGCGCCTTGGCCGTCGTGCCGTCCACGGCGGCGATGATGCGGTCGATCTCCGCGGTCGTGAGCACGTCAGGAAGCTGCCGCGCGGCCTTGGGCGCCAGGATGAACTCCGCGGGCGAGGACTCCACGCGGTCGTTGAGCATCAGGAAGTTGTAGAAACTTCGGACGCCGCACAGCGCCCGGGCCTGCGACGACTTCTCGCGCCCGCGGTCGTAGAGCCACGCCATGTAGCGCTGGATCATCGCCTCGCCGACGCGGGCGGGCGGGACGTCGTACTGCCGCAGGATGAAGTGCGCGAACTGCCGCAGATCGCGCATGTAGGCCTGCACGGTGTTCTCCGCAAGCCGCTTTTCGAGCTTCATGTAGGTGCGGTAGCGCCGTGCCGTCTCCTCCCATTTTTTCGTATTTTCCGCCATCTTCCCTCTGCCGAATTCGAAGAATATCGCTAACTTTGTCCTTGCGAAGATACGAAAATTTTACATAATTATGGACTACATTGCCCTTCACGTCCCCACGCAGGACGAAACGCAGAGCGAGATCCTCACGGCCGAGCTGGCCGACTACCCCTTCGAGAGCTTCGAGAGCGAGGGCGGCCTGCTGAAGGCCTACATCCGCAAGGAGGCGCTCGCCGACTGCAAGGCCGAGGTCGATGCGCTGCTCGAACGCTACGGCCTGCGGGGCCGTTACATCGCCATCGAGACGCAGAACTGGAACGCCCTCTGGGAGCAGAACTTCCCGTGGGTCGATGTCGAGGGGCGGCTGCGCATCCGCGCGCCCTTCCACGAGGCAGCGCCCGCGGGCGAGGCCGAGGTGGTGCTCATGCCCAAGATGTCGTTCGGCACGGGGCACCACGCCACGACGTGGCTCATGGCGCGGGCTCTGCTTGACCTGGAGCTGGAGGGCCGCATGGGGCTCGACATAGGCAGCGGCACGGGGGTGCTGGCGATCATCGCGGCACAGCGCGGCGCGGCGCATGTCGATGCCGTGGACATCGACGACTGGGCCGATGCCAACTGCCGCGAGAACATCGCAGCCAACGGCGTTGCGGATCGCATCACGCCGATGCTGGGCGACGTGAGCCGCATCGCGGGCCACGCCTACGACTTCATCGTGGCGAACATCAACCGCAACATCCTCACGGCCGACATGGGGGCCTATGCCGCGGCGCTGCGCCCGGGGGGCGACCTGCTCATGAGCGGCTTCTTCGAGGAGGATGTCGCGGCGATCCGCGCCGCGGCCGAAGGGCTCGGGCTGCGGCACGCGGCCACGGCCTCGCGCGAAGGGTGGGCCCTCGTGCATGTCCGCCGCGAGGCCTGAACCCGCCGCCGATGAAGAGCTACAAGGGGCGCGGCATCGTGCTGCACACGCTCAAATACGGCGACTCGTCGATGGTCGTCTACCTGCTCACGGATGTCGGGGGGCGCCGCAGCTACATGGTCCAGGGGGTGAGAAGCCGCAACGGCCGGGGCTCGAAGCTGGCGCTTTTCCAGCCGATGTTTCCCGTGGAGTTCGAGGGGCTGGAGTCCCCGCGGCAGGAGATGCACCGTTTCAAGGAGGTGCGCGCCGGCTTCGCGCTGCGCGAGGTGCCGTTCGACGTCCGCAAATCGACCATGGCGCTCTTCATGGCCGAGGCACTCTACCGCCTGGTCCGCGAATGCGAGCCCAACGCGACGCTCTTCGACTTCGTCTGGAACTCGGTCGGGGCGCTCGACGCCATCGAGCGGGGCGTGGCGAACTTCCACCTGTGGTTTCTGGTCCACCTCTGCCGGCTGCTGGGCTTCCAGCCGGGCAACGCCTACACCCCGGAGTCGTGGTTCGACATCCGCGAGGGCGAGTACGTTCCGGCACGGCCGCCGCACACGCTTTTCCTGACGCGGGAGTGCGCACGGCTGCTCGACGAACTGCTGCACAGCGACGTGCGCCGTCTCGAACAGATCGCCCTTTCGCATACCGAACGCACGGAGTTCCTCAACGCCATGCTCGTCTACCTGGGCTACCACCTCGACGCCGTCAGCGCCGTGCAGTCGGTACGCATACTAAAAGAGGTCTTCTGACGTTATAAGGATATAGAAAAGGAGGTCATTATGAAACGTATGTTGCTTGCGGTCCTTGCGCTCGCTGCAGCGCTGACCGCCTGGGGCCAGGAGTTTTCCATTCCGCGCCGTGAGGATCCCCGCAAGGCGATGCTCCCGAAGTTCGAATATCCCGATTCGATGACGCAGATGTATTTCTGGCAGCCCGATATCTCGGTTCTCTATCCGCTTCCGACCGACCTGCCGCAGAAGAACTTCAAAAAGCGGGATGCAGAGCGTACCCCCGAAATACTCGTACCGATGAAACCCGCAACGCAGCGGACCCGTGTCAGCGGGAGCAACGTCCTGCAGATCGGGCCCTTCGTTACGCTTTCGAACGGCCAGGCGTGGAACTGGCACCCCTCGCCGGAGTTCTTCCTGGGACCCGAGAGGCGCCCTGTCTGGGGGTCGTTCATCGGCTCGTATCTCGACGCGCGGACCCTTTCGTTCCCGATGCCGCGCTGACAGCCGCAGCGGGCAGAAGGCTCCGGCAGCCACTGAAAAAAGCCCTTCCGTCATGGAAGGGCTTTTTTTCGTGCCGAAGGGTGTCCGCTACCGTTTTTCGCGGTGGATGCTGCCGAGGATCCGTGCGGGAACCCCGCCGACGATCACCTCCGCCGGGACATCCTTCGTAACGACAGCCCCGGCCGCCACGACGGCGTTGTCGCCGATCCGCACGCCGCGGAGGATCGTAGCGTGCGAGCCGACCCAGACGTTGCGCCCCAGCGTGATGGGTGCCGGGCGGGTCGTCGCACGCTCCTCGGGTTCGAGGCCGTGGTCGAGCGTCGCGAAGACCACGTCGTGGCCGATCTGGCAGCCGTCGCCGAGCGTTACGCCCCCGTGGTCCTGAAAATGGCAGCAGGCGTTGATGAAGACCCCGCGGCCCAGGTGGATGTTCTGCCCGTAGTCGGTGTAGAAGGGCGGGAAGAGACGCACCGAAGGATCGACCTCGCGGCCGAAGAGCTCCGAGAGCAGGGCCCGCAGCTCCTCGGGGGTGTGGTAGGCGCCGTTGATCTCGAAGGTGATGCGGCGCGCCCGCTCGCTCATCTCGTGCATGTAGCCGCGGACCTCCTCCGCGGCGAGCGGCTCGCGCCGCCGGACCAGCTCCAGAAACTCCTCGCGTGTCATGGTCTTTGTCATGTATCAACAGTTGCGACCCGCTTCGCAGGCCTCCTGCAGCGCGGCGTGGCCCTCGATCTCGCCGACGTTCCATACCCCGGGGCAGAGGATGCTCCGGCGCAGGTGCGCCTCCTCGAGGCAGTCGAAAAATCCCTGGAACGTATCCACCGTGCGCAGCATGAGCTGGCGGTCCGGCTCGGCGGCCGTGAGCAGCAGGTAGAACTCCTTGCCGGAGATCTCCGTATAGCGGGCGCACGAGCGGTCGATGAGCGTCTTCATCTGGGCCGACATCGTATAGAAATAGACCGGCGAGGCCATCACGATGACGTCGGCGCAGACCATCTTTTCGATGATCCGTGCGGCATCGTCCTGCTGGGGGCAGGGGCGTCCCTCACGGCTGCAAAGGCCGCAGCCCGTGCAGTAGTGGATCGTGCAGTCGCGCAGGAAGATCTTTTCGACCTGGTGGCCCGCCTCCGCGGCGCCGCGCAGGAATTCGTCGCAGAGCCGGTCGGAGTTGCCCCCGCGACGCGGACTGGACGAGAGAATCAGCACTCGTTTTGCCATCATGTTCGTGTGTTTCGTTGCGGCAAAGATAGCGCAAAAGCTCTTTCGGCCTCCTATCCCGATTCCGGTTTCCGCTACCCCGATTCCGGATTCGGGCGCCGGGCCGCACCCGCCCGGCGCCCGCAGACGGCGGCATAGGCCCGGATACCGGTCCGGGAGCTCTCCGACATGCGTTTTTAGGTATTTTCGCGTATTGACGCACCTTGATGAAATAGCGACATTTGCAGCAGAAAAAACCGACTTCCATGAGACCTGCACCGCATCTGCTGCCCCTTGTCCTGCTTCTCCTCATCCCGTTCGGAGTGCGAGCCGCCGAGCCGCCCGCCACGGAAAGCCCTACGGCGGAAGCCGCCCCGGCCGCCATGACGGCACCCGCAACGGCTCCGGTCGCGGAGCTTGCGGAACTCCGGCCCGCAGAGGCCGCCGAATCCCCCGAATCCCCCGGAACTCCCGAAACTCCCGAAACCTCCGAAACCTCCGGAGCCGCCGGAGCCCCCGGAACCCCCGGAACCCCCGGAACCCCCGGAACGGAGGATGCGGCGAAGGACTCCGCCGCGAAAAGGTGGCTTTCCCGCCTGCCGAAGGTCTCGGGCTATGTGCAGCTGGGCTACGAATTCGGCGACGGGCTGTCGAGCTTCTTCATCAAGCGCGTGCGCCTCGACCTGGCGGGAGCGATCGCCCCGAAACTGGGCTACCGCATCCAGCTCGAGTTCGCCTCGCCGAAGATCGTCGATGCCTACCTGGAGTACAAGCCCCTGAAACAGCTGAACCTCAAGGTCGGCGAATACAAGATCCCCTTCTCGATCGAGAATACGGTCTATCCGCCGCTGAAGTTCGAGCTGATCGAATACCCGCTGGCCCTGCAGCGCCTGATGGGCTTCGACGACGTCTGCGGCCTCGCGGCCACGGGCCGCGACATGGGCGCCACGCTCTACGGCGACCTGATCGAGCGCGACGGCCGGGCGCTTTTAAGCTACGACCTCGGAGTCTTCAACGGCGAGGGAATCAACGCCCGCGACCGCAACCTTTCGAAGGACCTCGCGGCCCGGCTGACGCTCCGCCCGTTGCGGGGGCTGCAGATCGCCGCCTCGTACTATTGGGGCGAATACGGCACGGAGTACCTGCGGCGCGTACGCTACGGCGCGGGCATCTGCTACGACCGGGGTCGGATTATCCTGCGCAGCGAGTGGATCGGCGGCGAGACGGGCCTCCCGGCACCCGAAGAAGTGCGGCACGGAGGCCTGCTCGAAAGCCGCGGCTGGTACGCCCTGGGCGGCTGGCGCGCCACGCCGACGCTGACCCCCCTCGTACGCTACGACACCTTCCTCGAGAACGCCTCCTCGGACGCCACACGCCAAACGAACTGGACGGCCGGCCTGCTGTGGCAGCCCGTGCGCTTCCTGCGCTGCCAGCTCAACTACACCTGCGAGCAGTACGCCGCCCGCGACACGGACCCGCGCAACGTCGTCTCGCTGATGTTCACCGGAATTTTCTAAACCCTTGAAATATTTCTGAAAAACGATGAAAAACTGGATCGAACAACTCCGCACCGAGGATTGGGTCGTAGTCTGGGTCTCCCTGCCGCTGCTGCTCGCCGCCGCCCTCGCGCCCCACTGCCTGCCCTACGTTCCCTCGACGCTCGTCGGCACGACGGCCTGGTACAACATCGTACTGCTCTTCGCCCTCGTGCTGGTGGTTCTCTACGTCGGGAGCCTCCTGCTACGCCGCCCCACACGGGGCATGATCCCCTCGCTGGCGGTAGTATTCGCCGTCTCGCTGCTGGCGCAGCTCGTAGCCAAGATCCCCGTCGTGGCCCACTACGGCTTCGAGTCGGTCTTCTTCTCGGTGCTCTTCGGACTGCTCATCCGCAACCTCTGGCGGGTTCCCGCGTGGATGAAGCCCGCCATCCAGGGGGAGTTCTTCATCAAGATCGGCGTCGTCTGCCTCGGCGCGACGATCCTCATCGGCGACGTCATGAAGTCTGGCATCTTCGGCCTCGTCCAGGCGTGCCTCGTGGTGGCCGTCGTCTGGTTCTTCGCCTTCCGCACGGCACGCCGCGCAGGGGTCGATGAACGCTCGGCGATGATCCTCTCAAGCGGCGTCTCGATCTGCGGCGTCTCGGCCTGCATCACCGCGGCGCGCGTGGCGGGCGGCGACGACCGCAAGCTCTCTTACATCGTCTCGCTGGTGCTCATCGTCGTCGTGCCGATGATCTACCTCATGCCGTGGCTGGCCCACCTGATCCTCCCGCACCTGTTTGCTCCGGAGGTGGCCCGCGAGGTCGCCGGGGCGTGGATCGGCGGCACGATCGACACGACATCGGGCGTCGTGGCCTCGAGCGAGATGGTCGGCGCGGAGGCCAGCAGCCACGCCGTCATCATCAAGGCGGCGCAGAACGTGCTGATCGGCGTCGTGGCCTTCTTCATCGCCCTCTACCTCTCGACGCGGGGCGAGCGGGGCGGACAGGCCCCCTCGCTGGGCATCGTCTGGGAGAAGTTCCCGAAGTTCATCCTCGGCTTCGTGGCCGCCTCGCTGGTCTTCAGCCTGCTGCAGTCGGGCGGGGTCTTCGTCCCCACGGCCGCGGGCAAGCTCGCCGAGACGGGCGCCGCGAAGACCCTCTCGACGCTCTTCTTCTCGCTGGCCTTCGTCTGCATCGGCCTCGACACACGTCTGAAGGAGATCATTTCGCGCGAGAACCGCAACATTCTGCGCTCGTTCCTCACGGCCCAGGCCTTCAACATCGTCGCGACGTTCCTGATCGCCTCGCTGCTCTTCGGCGTGCTGAAGCCGATGTGGTCGTAACGGAATTCCGGAGGGGGCGGTGAAAAAACCGCCCCTCCGGATACGAAACACCCCGGGCGCCGCATTTGGTACAAGAACCTAATACTCCGCCCATGCGAACCTGATTTATGCAGCGGCGATGCTGTCGTGCCTCGCCGTCCGTCCGGCTTTTGGCCGGAATGCCGAACCCACCGTTCCCCCCTCGGACCCGAAAGCGTTCACGCTGACGTGCGACGATTTCGAAGATCCCCGCACGCTCCCCAACCTCGAAACGCTCTGCCGTGTCTGGGGCTATGCCAAGTACCACCATCCCGTCTTCTGCGACACGCTGCGCCGCGTCGATATCGACAGCGCCCTCTTTGCCCTGCTGCCGCGGGTCGTGCACGCCGACCGGGAGACCCGCAACCGGCACCTGCTCGACTGGGTCCGCTCGCTGGGAGATTATACCCCTAACCGGGTCGAGTACGAACAGGCGCTGGCTTCGTATGACCTGGTCGAGACGGCCGACCTCGGATGGACGGCCGATACCGTGTTGCTGGGCGGGGAACTCTCGAAGTTGCTGCAGGAGCTGCGTTATGCCGAGCGCGGCGAGAACTTCTACCTCCGCATGGGAACAATGGAAAACGGAGCGGGTTATCACTACCTTTCGTTGCGCAACGAGAGGTCCTATCCGACCCAGCAGATGGATAGCGGGCACAACCTGCTGACGCTCTTCCGTCTGTGGAACGTCATCGAATATTATGCTCCGAACCGTTCGCTGACGCTGCACCCCTGGGAGGAGGTGCTCACGAGCTACATTCCGCGCATGGGGGTCGAGACGGATCCCGTCCGCTTCTCCCGGCTCTATTTCCGGCTGATTCGCGAACTCAACGACGGCCATGCCTACGCGCCGATCGAGATGCTCTTCGGACAGCGGATGCTGCCCGTGTGGCCGCTCCAGGCCGAAGGGCGCCTCTTCGTCGGCTACTCCGGCGACAGTGCCCTCGAACGGGGCGACGAGGTGGTGGCCATCGACGGGGAGCCTATCTCCAAACGGCTGGAGTTGCTGCGGGAATATGCCTCGCGGTCGAACGAGGCGAGCCTGCGCCAGGCCCTCCGTTATTATGGGCTCTGCACGCGCCGTGATACCGCCGAGGTGGTCCGCCGTCGCGCCGGGGCCTGCGACACGCTCCGCGTGGCAACGGTGCCCTATGGCAGCGTCTCCCCCCCTTTACGACCCGGCACAACTCGTGCAGCCGCCCTTCCGCCTGCTGGCCGATTCGGTGGGTTACATCTACGCCGGGACCTTCTCACGCGAGCACCTCGCCGAGGTCGGGCAGACGCTACCCCGCACGCGGGCGCTCATCATCGACCTGCGCACCTACCCGCTGAATGTAGACGGCGCGCTGATAGCGCTGGCCGGCCAGTCGCTGCGTACCGAGTCGGTCGTTGTTAGGCAGGCGCTCTATCAGACGCTGGCCCTGCCCGGTCTCTTTTTCCGGCAGGAGCAGTGGCTGTTCGAGGACTTCGGAGAGGTTGCCGCACGATGTACCGAACCCTACAAAGGACGGGTGATCTTACTGGTGAACGAGATGACGCAGAGCAACCCCGAGTTCCAGGCCATGGCGCTGCAGCGATGCCCGCAGACGCTGACCATCGGTTCGCCGACCTCGGGTGCCACCGGCTCCATTGTCTGGATTCCGTTGCCCGGTCAGATAACCAGTTTCTCCGGTGTCGGCGTCCTCTATCCGGACGGAACCCAGACCCAGACCGTAGGAGTGCGCCTCGATGCCGAGCTCTACCCGACGGTCGAGGGGCTTCAGGAGGGACGCGACGAGATTCTCGAACGGGCACTGAAGCTCGCCGCCGGGGATTGACCCGCGCCGCGATTGCACACCATGAAAAAGGCCGATCCCCTACGGATCAGCCTTTTTTCGTGCCGGGGCCCTTCCCGAAACCCTTTCCGGGAGCTTTTCCGAAGCTCCGCGCCGGGCCTTTCCCGGAACTTTTCCCGGACTTTTTGGGACTGACCGCCTGCCCGCTTTCTGTTCCGGACCTTCTCCGATCCGCCAATCCGCTCCGGCCGGATGCCTGCCGACCGAAGAAGTAGCTCTTCTGCCGCCGCTTCTCCTCCTGCGTGCGGGCCACATAGACCTTCTCGTGCGTATAGGGGTTCTCGCCCGTGCAGAACATCACCGACGAGAGGGTCATCGGCGTGGGCGTGAGGTCCTGCACCTGTTCGAGGTTGAAATGGAGCTTTCCGAGCACCTTTTCGGCCAGCGCGCGCATGTCCTGCTCCGTGCATCCGGGGTGCGACGAGATGAAGTAGGGAATCAGCTGGTAGGGCAGCCCCTCGCGGTCGCAGATGCGGTGGAAGTCGGTGTTCAGCCGCTCGAAGAGGGCGAACGGCGGCTTGCGCATCAGCCGCAACACCCCGTCTTCGGTGTGCTCCGGGGCGACCTTCAGCCGCCCCGAAGTGTGGTGCTTCAGAACGGTTTCGAGATAGGGCTTGTCGTCGAACAGGTCGTAGCGGATGCCGCTGCCGATAAAGGCCTTCCGGATCCCCTTGACAGCGCGGATCTTCGCATAGAGGGCCAGCAGCGGGCCGTGGTCGTTGTCCAGGTTGGGGCACATCCGCGGGTGGAGGCACGACGGGCGGCGGCACTTCGCGCAGAGCGTGCGGTCGCGGCCCCCCATGCGGTACATGTTGGCCGACGGGGCCCCGACATCCGAGAGGTAGCCCTTGAATCCGGGCATCTTCACCACACGCTCGACCTCGGCGAGGATCGACCGCTCGCTGCGTGCATGGACGAACTTGCCCTGATGGGCCGAGATCGTGCAGAAGGAGCAGCCGCCGAAGCAGCCGCGGTGGATATTCACCGAAAACTTGATCATCTCCCAGGCCGGGATCTCCCCCTTGCCGCGGTAGCGCGGGTGGGGCGCCCGCTCGTAGGGAAGGTCGAACGAGTGGTCGAGCTCCTCGGTCGTGAGCGCCGCATTCGGGGGCGTTACGACGACGTAGCGGTCGCCCACGGCCTCAACCAGCGTCGCCTCGGGCTCCATCAGGTTGCTCTGCGTCTCGATGACGGTGAAGTTGTCGCCGAAGGCCCGCTTGTCGCGCAGGCACTCCTCGTATCCGTGCAGGCGGATCGTCCGCGCGGGGTCAAGGCGCGCGACATACTCCCCGTCGGCGAGGAAGGCCACCTGGCGGATGCGGCGCAGCAGCTTGGCGTTGTAACCGTTGCGGAGCGTGCGGGCCACCTGCTGGATGACCCGCTCGCCCATGCCGTAGATGAGCAGGTCGGCGCCCGACTCGACGAGCACCGAGGGTTTGAGCGAGTCGCTCCAGTAGTCGTAGTGGGTCAGCCGCCGCAGCGAGGCCTCGATGCCGCCGATGACCACCGGGACGTGGGGAAAGAGCCGCTTGAGGATCCGCGCATAGACCGTCACGGCGTAGTCGGGGCGGAATCCCGCCTTGCCGCCTGGCGTGTAGGCGTCGTCGTGGCGCAGCCGGATGTTGGCCGTATAGTGATTGACCATCGAATCCATGGCGCCGGCCGTGATACCGAAGAAGAGACGCGGGGCGCCCAGCTTGGTGAAGTCGCGCAGGTCGTCGCGCCAGTTGGGCTGGGGGACGATCGCCACGCGGTAGCCCTCGGCTTCGAGCAGCCGCCCGACGACCGCGGCGCCGAAGGCCGGATGGTCGATATAGGCGTCGCCCGTGAAGAGGATGACGTCGAGTTGCTCCCAGCCGCGTTCGCGGACCTCCTTGAGGGTGGTAGGCAGAAACATGGCGTGCGGTGCTATTCGTTCGTATTGCGGGTATTCTGCGGCACGCGGCCGCCGGCGGGAAGTGCGGCCACGGCGTCGCGCAGCCGTTCGAGGGCGCGGCGGATCACCGCGCGCGGGGCCCCGACGTTGAGGCGCATGAAGCCCTCGCCCTCCTTGCCGAACATCGCGCCGTCGTTCAGCGCCAGGCCGGCCCGCTCGACGAAAAGCCGCACGAGCTCCTCGTGCCCGAGGCCGAGGGCGCGGCAGTCGAGCCACACGAGGTACGAGGCCCGGGGCCGCAGGGGACGTATGGCGGGCAGTTCGCGGGCGCAGAAGCCGATCACCTCCTCGACGTTGCCCTCGATGTAGCGGATGAGCTCGCGGCGCCACGCCTCGCCGTGGCGGAAGGCCGCGATGGTGGCGATCGGCGCAAAGAGGTTCGGGGCGTCGAGTTCGTTGGCCTCGAGCCATGCGAAGAAGCGGCGGCGCAGCGCCTCGTCGGGGACGATGGCGTAGGAGCTGACCACGCCGGCGATGTTGAAGGTCTTGGTCGGGGCGCCGAAGGTGATGCTGCAGCGTGCCGCGGCCTCCGAGACGGAGGCGAAGGGGATGTGGCGCGCGCCCCAGAGCGCCAGGTCGCAGTGGATCTCGTCGGCGAGGACCACCATGCCGCGGGCCGCGCAGAAGTCGGCCAGGCGGACGAGCGTCGCGCGGTCCCAGACGATGCCGCCGGGGTTGTGGGGGTTCGAGAGGATGAGCATCCGGCACTTCGCATCGACGACGCGTTCGAGATTCTCGAAATCCATCTCGTAGGAGCCGTCCGGCCGCTCGCGCAGCGGGTTGCAAACCACCTCACGGCCGTTGCCCTCAGGCACCAGGCGGAAGGGGTGGTAGACCGGCGGCTGGATGACGACCCGCTCGTCGGGGGCGAGCAGGCGGTTTACGGCCATACCGATCCCCTTGACGATGCCGGGGATGTAGGCGATCCACTCGGGGCGGACCTCCCAGCCGTGGTGCGTGCGGATCCAGTCGATGATTGCGGGGCGGTAGTCCGCCGGCTCGAGCGTATAGCCCAGCACGGGGTGCTCGAGCCGCCAGCGGAGCGCTTCGAGGATGAAGTCGGGGGTTTCGAAATCCATGTCGGCGACCCACAGGGGTTCAAGGTCCCCGCGGCCGTAAGCCTCCGCGAGGCCGTCGTACTTGACGCAGCCGGTGCCGCGCCGCTCGATCCGACGGTCGAAGTCATAGCGGGACGCGGCGGCGTCCTGCGGCGGGGTGCTGAAGGATTTTTCCATGGCGGTATGCGGTTTCGGAACCGGGCGCGGGCCCGGCATCAGGGTTCTTCGCGGACGGTATAGGTCTCCCACTTGGCGAGCAGGGCGCGGAAATCCTCCGGGAGCTCGCTGTCGAAGCACATCTCGCGGGGTGTCGCGGGGTGTTCGAAGCCCAGCAGCCGCGCGTGCAGCGCGTGGCGGGGCATCACCGCAAAGCAGTTCTCGATGAACTGCCGGTACTTGGCGAAGGTCGTGCCCTTGAGGATGCGGTCGCCGCCGTAGCGCTCGTCGTTGAAGAGCGGGTGGCCGATCCAGGCCATGTGGACGCGGATCTGGTGCGTGCGACCCGTTTCGAGGCGGCACTCCACGAGGGTAACGTAGCCGAAGCGGCGCAGCACCTTCCAGTGCGTTACGGCGTGCTTGCCGTCCGAGCCGTCAGCGAAGACGTACATCTTCTGCCGCTCGCGGGGGCTGCGGCCGATATTGCCCGTGATGGTCCCCTCGTCCTCGTCGAAGTTGCCCCACACGAGGGCCACATAGCGGCGCTGGATCGTATGGTCGAAGAACTGCTTCGCCAGACGCGCATGCGCCTGCTCGTTCTTCGCCACGACGAGCAGCCCCGAGGTGTTCTTGTCGATGCGGTGGACCAGCCCGGCGCGCGTCTGCTCTTCGGCCGGGATGCCCTGCTCGTTGAGGTGGTACATCAGGGCATTGACCAGCGTGCCGCTCCAGTTGCCCACCCCGGGGTGGACGACCATTCCGGCGGGTTTGTTCACGATCAGCAGGTCGTCGTCCTCATAGGGGATCTCGAGCGGGATGTTCTCCGCCACGAGCTCCGTCTCGCGCCGCGGGTAGGGCAGCACGATCTGGATGCGGTCCAGGGGCTTGACCTTGTAGCTCGACTTCGCGGGGCGTCCGTTCACGAGGATGTTGCCGCTGTCGGCCGCCGCCTGGATGCGGTTGCGCGAGCAGTGCTCCATGCGCACGGTGAGGAACTTGTCCAGCCGCAGGGGCGTCTGCCCCTTGTCGGCCGTTACGGCAAAGTGTTCGTAGAGCCCCGCGCCCTCGTCGTCCTCCTCCGCGGCATCGTCCTCCGGCTCGTCGCCGTCGGCAGGGAGGCTGTCCGCACGGGAACCGTCGGCATAAGCCGCTCCCGCCCCGGCGGCAAGGGGGCCGTCATGCAGGCCGGGACCGGATTCCGGTCCGGCGTATGGCTGTCGGGTCTTCATCAGTCGAAAAATTCATCCTCTTCCGCACGGTCGCGGCGGCGGGGCGCCTCGCGGCGCTTCTCCTCCGGAGCGGGCGCCGCCGGAGCGACCGCGGCGGGCAGTTCGGGCCGTGCCGCACCCTCGAGGCGTTCGAGCGAGTCGCGCTCGCGCTCCTGGCGGACCCGCTCCTCGGCGGCTTCGGCGGCCTGCTTGCGCGCCTCGGCCTGCGAACGGCTCCACTTTGCGGCGTCGAGCGTCAGGCGCAGCGCCACGCGCGAGCCCAGCACGGCGGAGCGTTCGGCGCCCGGCGTCTGGAGGTAGACGCGCGCCTCCTTCTGGTTGAGGAGATTGATCCCCTCGTCGAAGTCGATGCGCCCGATGTTGAGGCCCAGCTCCCAGAGGCGTCCCTTGGCCTGCTGGAGCGGAAGCCCGACGACCTGCGGGACGACGGTGATGCTGTCGCCCGCCTGAACGCCGACATGAAGCGTAACGCCCGAGCCGATCTCGGCCTCCAGACGGCTCGTCGGGCTGACGGGGCGTCCGTCGTAGTACTCCTCGAGGACATAGTTCGTGGCCAGGTCGGGACGGTAAACCAGCTCGGCGATCTCCAGTCCGGCGATTTCGAGCATGTTCTTGGCCTGGCGCAGCGAGCGGCCCGCGACATAGGGCACGGGGACCGTCTTCTGGCGGAAGGCGTTGATCGTCAGGTAGACCGTGCGTCCGGGCTTCACCTCGACGCCCCCTTCGGGCAGCTGGTCGAGGACGACGCCCCCGGCGTAGGCCGGCACGAAGAGCGAGTCGTTTACCTGCAGCACGAGGTCGTTGGCCCGGGCGATGCGGCGGGCCTCGTCGAGGGCCACGCCCGAGAGGTCGGGCACCGTGCGGCGGGCGCCGTGGCGCGTGCCGAACTGCATGACCAGGTGCGCGACAACGGCCATCGCGAGAATGATCGCCGCGATGAGCAGCAGGTTCCACAGCAGCGGATGCTGCCGGAGGCGCGTAAGGAGATTCTGCGGTTTTTCCATGGGAGGGTTACGGGGTTATTTCGGCGCCTTGCGGTAGAGGTACACGGCGATGCCGAGGTAGATGATGTTCGGCAGCCATACGGCCAGACCCGAAGGCAGGGAGCCGCTCTTGGCGAACTCCTCGAAGAAGCGGTTGAAGAGGATGTACGAGAAGCAGAGACCCGTACCGATGCCGATGTGGAGTCCCGTGCCGCCGCGCACCTTGCGCGAGGAGAGCGAGACGCCGATGAGCGTCAGGATGAAGGTCGAGAAGGGGTAGGCGTAGCGGACGTGGCGTTCGACCTCGATGATGTTGATCGAATCGGAGCCCTTGGCGCGCTGCTGCGCGAGAAATTCGTTGAGCTGCGAGATGTTCATCGTCTGGATGAAGTCGTTGATCTCGCCCAGCTCCGTCACTTCGAGGTTGATGAGCGTGTCGAGGTTGCGGAACTGCTCGAAATGCTCCACGCCGAGCGAGTCGAAGGCCCGCTTCGTATAGCGGGGTGCGGTCCAGCGCTTGGTCTCGGGGTCGAACTTGATGTCGGCTGCCTCGAGCGAGCGGGTCATCGATCCCCCTTCGTAGTGTTCGAGGGCGAAGAACGAGGCCTGCTGCGTGGAGGCGCTGTACCCGCGGATGTAGGCGAAGGTGCCGGGTTCGATCTGCCGGTAGATGTGGCGGTCGAAGGCGCCCTTCTTCTTGTCGATGTACTGCTCCTTGAAGGCCACGACCTTGCGCTGCGAGATGGGGATGAGCCAGAGGTTCAGGCCCAGCGACAGCGTGGCGATGATCAGCGCCCCCAGGAAGTAGGGCCACATGAGCCGCCGGAAGGACATGCCGCCCGAGAGCATGGCGACGATCTCGGTCTGGTAGGCCATCTTCGAGGTGAAGAAGATACAGGCGATGAAGGTGAACAGGCCGCTGAACTGGTTGATGAAGAAGGGGATGAAGTTGAGGTAGTAGGTGAAGATGATCCCCTTGAAGGGCGCGTGCGACTCGGTGAAGTTATCGACCTTCTCGACATAGTCGAAGATCACGACGATGACGATGATCATCGCGATGGCGAAGAAGAAGGTGGAGAGGAACTTCCCCAGTATGTAGCGGTCCAAGATCTTGAACCCCGGCCAGTATCGTTTCATGGTATCAGAGGCGTCTTTGGAGTTTTTCGACCATCTGCTGTTTCCAGGGGGTGAAGTCCCCGGCGGCGATGTGCTCGCGGGCCATCGCGACGAGCCGCAGGTAGAAGGCGATGTTGTGCAGCGAGGCGATCTCCGCGGCGAGCATCTCGCCGCAGACGCACAGGTGGTGCAGGTAGGCCTTCGAGTAGAGGGTATCGACAAAGGCCGTGCCCTCGGGATCGATCGGCGAGAAGTCGTCCTCCCACTTCCTGTTGCGGATGTTGATGATGCCCTCGGCGGTGAACAGCTGCCCGTTGCGGCCGTTGCGCGTGGGCATCACGCAGTCGAACATATCGACGCCGCGGGCGATGCCCTCGAGGATATTGACCGGCGTGCCGACGCCCATCAGGTAGCGGGGCCGGTTCTCGGGGAGGATGGCATTGACCACCTCGATCATCTCGTACATCACCTCCGTGGGTTCGCCGACGGCCAGACCGCCGATGGCGTATCCGTCGGCGTCGTACTGCAGGACGTTCTCCGCGGCGCGGGCCCGCAGGTCGGGGTAGGCGCACCCCTGCACGATGGGGAACAACGCCTGGTAGTGGCCGTACTTGGGCGCGGTCTGGCGGTAGCGGTCGAAGCAGCGGTCGAGCCACCGCTCGGTCAGGGCCAGCGAGCGCGCGGCGTATTCGCGCGGGGCGTCGCCCGGGGGGCACTCGTCGAAAGCCATCATGATGTCGGCGCCGATCGTCCGCTCGGTGTCGATGACGCTCTCGGGGGTGAACAGGTGCTTCGATCCGTCGATGTGCGAGCGGAAATGGCACCCCTCCTCCTTGAGCTTGCGGCACGCGGCGAGCGAGAAGACCTGGAAACCGCCGCTGTCGGTGAGCATCGGCCCCTCCCAGGTCGAAAAGCGGTGCACGCCCCCCGCCTCCTCGAGGATCCGCATGCCGGGACGCAGATAGAGGTGGTAGGTATTGGCCAGAATGATCTGGGCGCGGGCCTCGTCGCGCACGTCGCGGTGGAAGAGCCCCTTGACGGTGGCCGCCGTGCCCACGGGCATGAAGATCGGCGTACGGACGATGCCGTGGTCGGTGCGGAGCTCGCCGGCGCGGGCCTGCGACGCGGGGTCGCGGTATTGCAGCGTGAAATCCATACTCATAATACGGAGCAAAAGTAGCGAAAATATTTCGGATTCGGGAATCCGCCCGTCAAATAGTTGCGGGCAGAGGGGCACGGCGGCCGGCAGCCGATAAAAAATTTGGCATTGCGCGCGGCAAATCGTATCTTTGCGCATATTTCGCCGATATGCAATTCTTCGATACATTTCTGGCATGCTACGGCTGGGAGGGCGCAGCCCTCGCGGGGGCGATGCTCCTGATGCTCGGCGTGCAGCTCTACTACTATCTGGGGGTTTTCGGCCGCATCGCCGGCTACCGGAACAACCGCCGCATGGCGCGTCTCGAGGCCGAACCGCCCGTGTCGGTCATCATCCCGCTCTTTTCGGAGGACTACACCTTCATCGAGGAGCGCCTGCCGCTTGTCCTGGCCCAGAGCTACCCCGATTTCGAGGTGATCCTGGTCTATGTGGGCCACGACACGGATTTCTACGAGGACCTCGTGCAGCTGCGCCACAGCTTTCCGCAGATCGCGACGACGAAGATCCACCTCGACCCGCGCTTCCCGATCTCGCGCAAGATGGCCCTCAACGTGGGCATCAAGTCGGCGCACTACGAGCACATGGTCTTCACCTCGACGGACGCCGTGCCGCAGACCGACCGCTGGCTCTCGCTCATGGCCAAGGGCTTCATGCGCGGGGAGATCGTCCTGGGCTACTGCGGCGTGGAACGCACGAAAGGCCTTGCCAACTACCTGATGCGCTCGTGGCGCATGATGCACGCCGCCGAGTGGATCGCCCGCGCCGTGCGGGGCCGCGCCTACCGGGGCACGCTCCACAACTTCGGATTTACCAAAAAGCTCTACTTCGGGGCCAACGGCTTCAGCCACCTGAACATGAATATCGGCGAGGACGACCTCTTCCTGCAGCGGGTCATCACCCCGGATAACGTGAGCGTCATCCTCTCGCCGCGGGCCACGCTGCGCGAAAAGACGTGGGGCGGCCTGCGCTGGTGGATGAGCCAGCTGCGCTACTACGGCTCGTCGCTGCGCTTCTACCCCGCGGCGGTGCGGAGCTACATCCGCCAGGAGACGGGCTCGCGCGTGCTCTTCTTCCTCACGGTGCTCTGCGCCCTGGCGGTCATGCCCCTCGAATACAAGCTCGCGGCGCTGCTGCTCGCGCTCATCCGCTAGGCCGTGGTGCTCCTCGAGGTGCGGCGCACCGCCCAACGCCTGGGCGAGACGGGCATTCTGGGCCGTTATTTCCTCTATGACCTGCTGAGCCCGCTGTGGGCCGCCCTGCTGGGGCTGCAGCTGCTGCGGCGCGACGAACGCGTATGGAGATAGCCGACTATATCGTAGCGAGCGACGGCGAGCTGGCCGCCCGGGTGCTCGAGGGCGACGACCACGCCTTCGAATACCTGTTCAACCGCTACCGCGAGGCGATCTACCGGCTCTTCGTCCAGCGGCTGGGGCGCACGGACGATGCCGACGACCTGCTGCAGGAGACCTTCATCAAGGTCTATATCAACCTGCACCGCTACAATACCGCGTACACCTTCGGGCAGTGGGTCTATACCATCGCGCGCAATACGTTCGTCGATTACATCCGGCGCCGGCAGGACGGGCTGCCGATCGACGAGCACTTCGCAGCCCCGGCCTCGAGCGCCCCGACACCCGAGGAGCGTTTCATCAACCTCCAGCAGCGGACGCAGATCGAGCACTACCTCGAACGCCTCACGCCGCGCTACCGGCAGCTGATCCGCATGCGCTTTTTCGAGGAGTACTCCTACGAGGAGATCGCCGCGAAGCTCTCGCTGCCGCTGGGGACCGTGAAGACGCAGATCCACCGCGCCCGCGAACAGATGTGCCGCATGATCGCCGAGGGCGAGCAGCACTGACCCCCGGAGGGGAGGGCCGCGGAAGAGGGTACGGAGGAGGCCGGCAGAACCGCCGGACCGCCGCAGAAGCACAACCCGCCCCAGAACCGCTGCAAAACCGCCGCCAAGAACCACAGAACCGCCAAAAACCGCCGAACCACACCGAAAACCGCCATTTCCCGCATACGACCATGGAAACGATCTTCGAAAAATACTTTCCGGAGCTCACCCCGGAGCAGTGCGCGCAGTTTGCGGCGCTCGAAGGGCTCTACGCCGCATGGAACGCCCGCATCAACGTCATCTCGCGCAAGGATTTCGACCAGCTCCGGGTGCGGCATGTGCTGCACTCGCTGGCCATTGCGAAGGTGTGCCGCTTCGACGCCGGGGCCCGGGTGCTCGACGTGGGGTGCGGCGGCGGCTTTCCGTCCATCCCGCTGGCGATCCTCTTCCCGGAGGCGCACTTCACGGCCGCGGACTCGATCCGCAAGAAGATCACCGTGGTCGAGGGGGTCTCGGCGAGCCTGGGGCTGCGGAACCTCACGCCGCAGTGCGTGCGGGTCGAAACGCTTCAGACGCGCTACGACTACGTCGTCTCGCGGGCCGTTACGGCGATGCCGGAGTTCGTCGGCTGGGTCTGGAAGCTGCTCGAACGGGGACAGCGGGGCTCGCTGCCCAACGGCATCCTCTACCTCAAGGGCGGGGACCTTGCCGAGGAGCTGGCCCGCACCCGCCTGAAGTGGACGCTCTACGATATCCAGGATTTCTTCACGGAGCCCTTCTTCGAGACGAAAAAGGTGGTCTACACCCCGAAACAATAGCGTCGCCCCGGAGGCGACGCCCTCCGGTCCCGCCGGCATCAAAAAAACATCCGTCCACACACCTTTCGGCTGCGGACGGATGTTCCATTTCAAAGAAAAGGGTATCGGGATGGGGAGCGGCCGTCGGGGGCGGCCGCCCGTCTGCAGGGTCAATCCACCGGATTCAGATCGACGCGGAAGGCACGGATGCGCAGCACCTCGGTCCGCAGCGCATAGCCGCCGTTCCCGTATTCGTAGGCATATCGCGTCCAGTCGCCGTCGCCGCCGCCGCTCTGCGCATAACCGGTAGGATCGTTCAGATCGACCTTTGTGGCACGGGCGCGCGTCTCGCTCTGTCCGTCCGTGCCGCCCTCCTCCTCACCGGCCGAGGAGCTCCAGTAGTATTCGGTCTGGAACTCGCCGAAGGTCGTATAGTACTGCGTCAGGGCATCCTCCATCTGGCGGATACCGGGCAGGAACCACTTGCTTTCGTTGGTAATCTCCTCGTAACCGAAGAGTCTGTAATAGTCATATTCCATATTGACCGTACCGTTCGCATTGCGCTTGTTGCGGTTGAAGCAGTACTCGAAGGCGGAGCGAGGCCGGCCGTTGAGCGTCATGATGCCCTGATTGGAGCGATAGATCACAAAACTCGTATAGGGATAACCGTCATTGAAAACCTGTCCGGGAGCCTCGTATGAACTGGTCGGGATCAAGCCAAAATGATCCGCATAGAGCTGCTCCACCTCGAAATTCTCGAGGCCCGAATTCAGTTCGGCCCAGGGCAGGCCGTCGTAGATCTGTTCGGTGGCATACTCGTCGAGCGGGTCGTAGTGGTCGAGGTACTCCTCGTACTGCTCCATGTAGAGCGTACCGCCGTCGCGCATCGCCACGGGCAGCAGATGGGCCTGCCCGAGAAGCAGCGTGCGGCGTTTCTTCTCCACGCCGTTCTCCTTGTAGATCATCGTAACGGTCGCCGAACGGTCCTGCAGCACCAGATTTTCGTCGATATAGAAGTAGACGCGGTCGCGCGAGTTCCGGACCGTCGTCCGGGTGTTGTTGTAGAGGGCGCCGCCCGCCTTGAGCAACCCCCGCGTGAAGAAGGCGCGCTTGCCGTTGCCCGCGGTCCACGGCGTGCCGACGGCCAGGTGGGTGCCGCCCTGGGCATAGGCCGTGAAACCGGACGCGGAGACCGTGCCGGCAGCCATGTCCGCCGCCGCGATCCGCTCCATGCGGACCCAGTCGGGAACGGTGGCCGGATCGGGCGTCTCACTTCCCTCGGGCACCTCGCCGAGGATTACCTCCATCGTCGGATTCACCGCCTCGGGCGCAAAGAGATAGACATCCATGGGCGTGATGCAGAAGTGGGCGTCGTGGTTGCGCTCGCGCAGTATGGCGATGTAGTACTCGTTGTCCTCCTCCTCGACATTCACGCGCGCATCGAGCGTATATTCGCCCGTCTCCGAATCCTGCGCCGTCAGGCCCTTGATCGTGATGTCGTTCTTGTACTGGTGGTTGCGCTTGATGCTGAAGTCGTTCGTATGGTTGGCCCCCAGATAGAGCGTGTAGCTCACTTCGTAGATCGCGCTGTTGTAGGTGGCGTAGAATCCGTGGAGCACGACGGCCGTCGCATCGGCATTGGCCAGATAGGGCTTGTAGCGCTGTTTCTGGGCATCGGTAATCCCCTCGGGATAGAGTGCCTTTTCGCGTTCGGCATCGGTCAGCGTCGCGGGATCGACCGTCGGATTGGCCCACTCCTCGCCCGGATCGATCTTCCACTCGGGCTGCTGGATGTTCTCGTACATGTAGAACGTGAAGGTGATCTGCCCGTTGCGATTGTAGATGGTGCGCTGGAGCGACGCCCCGGCCTCCTTGGTCCAGGCATCGTCCCAACCGGTCTGGGAGCCCGCCGCCGGAGCCGTGAAGGGAACCCGCGTCGGGAGGTTGCGGACCGTCCAGTCCATCAGGTAGAAGGCCGGGAAATTCTCCTCCTGCACCTCGCTGTCGATCTGAAGGCTGACATCGACGCGCGCCATAAGCGCCGTCAGCTCGACATAGCGGTCGCCTTCGGGCGTGCCGCCCGTCAGGTCGATCGTCTTGAATCCCACCATCGGCATGCCGCCCTCGGGCAGTCCGAGCGCCACCTCGCCGGCATCGGGGATGTAGTTGAAATTCTCCAGGTCGCCGCGGTTGCGGATCCCGTCGGGACGTCCGTCGCCGTCGTCGTCGCGGCCGAAAATCGCGGCATCGACGTTGGCCACGGCGTAGACCGTGGCGCTCTTCGCCAGGTCGGGATTGTCGAAGAGCTCCCGGTCGATCTTCAGCAGCGTAACGCCTTCGCCCGGGGCGTAGTAACCGCCCTTCTGCGCAGCATCGGGATAACCCGTCAGGTAACCGCCCTCGAGGTAGTTGCCGTCGGCGTCGAAGAAGAAGATATGGAGGTTGTTGATGCGTTTCTCATCCTCGTCCTTGATGTCGCTCGCACGCGTCGTAACCCGGTGGAACGACATCGGGTCGCTGACGAAGGCAAGCGTCGTCATCGGGTCGTCCGTCTTCCCGGAGGGCCCGAGCAGCTCCTCCTGCCGGCAGGAGGAGAGTCCGGCGAGTCCCAGCAACACGGCACCCGCAAGCAGCCGGTATTTCATGCGTATCATAGTCTCTTCGCTTTATTCGAATACCACATCGTCGTTATCCTCGCGGCCGTCGTCCGCCTCGCCGTCCTCCCACTGTTCGCCGTTGTCCACCATGAACTGCAGGACAAACGTGTCGCCCACGAAGTTGAGCTGCGCGGTATACTTCACGCCGGGGCGCGGCGTGAAGGTGCCGGGACGGGGGATCGACTGCTGCTTCCGCTCGCCGCCGAACGTATAGTCGATATTGACCGTTACGTTCTCGCCGAAGCTGCTGCCCGTGCCGGAGATCAGCAGCAGGTGTTCGCCGCCGACGACCCCGGAGGAGGTTGCGGTCTCGCCCTCGGCCGGAGCCGGCAGCGCGAGATCCGATTCGAGCAGCGGGTAGTAGCCCGCATAGCGGTTCGCGGAGAACGAGAAGGCGACGCTGTTGCCCCGCAGGTCGATCGTTACATCCTTGTAGAAGCTGCCGCTCACTGACACCGAGTGCACCGTGAGGTCCCTCTCGCTGAGGTTGTTCACCTGAAACCCGAGTCCGGTGAGCACATGGCTGAAGGTAAAGCGCAGGTTGCCGTCCGCACGCGTACGGTCGTAGAGCACGGCGAGCATGGCGTCGGGCGTCGCCGTATGGTCGAGCCGGTCGGAGGAGATGTCCGCACCCGTCTGGGGCATGGTGAAGGTCATCACGGGCGCGCCGGCCGTGGTCTGCTCGGCCGGTTCGGAGATCGTGAAGAAGTTTTCGCCGTAGGGATACCAGGCGATGAAGGAGTAGCGGTAGTCGTCCGCACCGACGACCTCCCCGTTTGCGTTGTTGTCCGTGTCATACCCGTCGCGGTACCAGTATTTGGGGTTGTTGGCCCCGCCGCCGGTCCGGTCGTAGGTGCAGCCGCCGGTCCCGACGACCACCCGCTGCTTGTAGAACACCTCGGGCGAGGAGTGCGCCTTTTTCAACGTCCACGGGTTGCCGCCGGAGGTATAATCCATGTGGATTTTCGTCGGGTCGGAACTTACCGTATAGGGCACGCAGTAGCCGAGGACTCCGAATTCGTCGCCTGCGGAGAGAGCATTCCTGAACGTGCTGCGCGTCTCGACGGAAAGCGTCGGCACGCCGAAAAGGATGCGCTGCGAGGCATCCGCCGCCGGATTCACGCCCTCCTCCTTTTCACAGGACAACGCCGCAAGACCTATTGCCAGAAGGGCTGCCCACCCTGTCAATCGTTTCGTATTCATGGCTTTACTCATTTTTCCGCGATCAATCCACGATGATGATGCCGCCGACGGCCTCGCTCCACGGATTCACCGCCGGGGTATCGAACAGGATCCTGTCCTCGTCCGAAATGCTGAACGAATAGCGGTACTGCTGCCCGGCCTCCCAGATCGTTACGGGGAGTGCCGTCAGCTGTACGGCCGTGGTTTTCCGGTTGGTGCCTGCGCTGTCGGTCGAATATTCCACCTCGACAAAGGCCTCCTGCGTAAGCTGTCCGGGAAGGGGCAGCGCATCGAGCAGAAGCAGCCCTTCGCCCGTAACCTCCACGCCCGCGGCGTCGGAGAATAGGGCCAAAGGTGCCGCGGAGGTCGTCATGTTGGAGCCGGTCCAGGCGTTCCGGACGGCACCGGAGGCAGTCAGGTCGGCCGCAGCCACGGAGAGCGTGCCCGTTCGGGGCACTCCGTAGAGCTTGACCGAATAGATGCGGGGCGTGAAGCCCACGATGCCGAGGGAGGTTCCGTTGATCCTGCCGACCACCTGCACCCGGGAGAGCAGATGAGTGAAGGCGAACTGCACGACGGCCGGCGAGCTTCCGTTCATGCCCGTGGCGGCTGCCGCCATGAGATCCACCTGCTGCGCGGCGTCGAACTCCCCGACCGAGAGCCGGCCGTCGGAGGTGTATCCGGCCGCCGTGGCGGGAAGGGCGTCCACCGCGGGATACAGGGCATAGAAGGCGTATGTTTTCCCGGATTTCCAGTATTTCAGTTCGTCGTAGCTCCACGTTGCGCCGTCCTGTGTCGAGACTTTCGTGGCGTCGAACACCTGCGAGGAGGCATCTTCGGGCGTGTACCAGCCCCACACGGCAAAGGCGTCGCCCGCCGCAAAGTCCTCGACGGCGGCACGCGACGCCGTCGGGGCGAAGCCGATGGCGGCGCCCCGCGGCGGAGCCGCTTCGTCGATCGTCCGCGAACACCCCGCCGCAAGCAGGAGCGACACGAAGCCCGCGCAGGCGCAAATGAGTCTGTTGTTCCGTTTCATGACACCGGTCATTGGTTGGTTTGGGGCCGGGAGGGGAGATCCAACCCCTCGCGGCCAAAGGTTCCGGGTCCCATGCCCGGAAAATGTTGTTACTGCAACGGCAGCGTCTCGTCGGTAGCCGGGGTCCACGGCGTAACCGTCGGATCGCCGAACTGGATGTAGTCCAGCTGCACGCTCTCGGGCGTGATCGTAGCCACATAGTTGTACTTGTAGCCCGGATCCCACTCCGTAACCGTTCCCCTCGGAACCGTCGTGGTGAAGGGCTGGTTGTTCACCAGCACACCGGCCGAGGAGGTTACCGTAACGTTGAAGGATACCTCGATCGAGGGCACCGTCTGCGGAATGGCGAAGAAGTTGTCGTAGGAGCTGCCTTCGGCCTCGGTGATCGGGGCGATCGTCAGCTGGTAGTTCTGCGGGCTGGAGGCTGCGCCCCAGCTGCCGCCGAGGTTGCCCGAGCCGGTTACCGTATTGTCGGGCGTGAAGGTGGCCGTCGAGGGAACGCCGTTTACCGCAACGTTCGAAATCGTCAGCTCGGTATCGGCATCGAAGCTGCTCTTGAAGGTGAAACCGACGATCGAGAGCAGGTGGTTGAAGGTGAATACCACCTGCTGGTTGTTGCCGTAGGTCTGGCCGGTTGCCTGCTGGGTGGCGTAGATCAGGTCATACTGGTTGGCCGACACATCGTAATTCGCCCAGGAGAGATAACCCCCGGCGTTCACCGCGGGAGCCGTAACGTTGCTCGGAGCGTAGCCGGCGAATACATAGGCGGCACCTTCGATCCACGGACGCAGGCCGCCCGTATAGGTCCAGGTTCCGGTTGCCTTCGAAACCTCCACGTTGTCGAACACCTGCACGGCTGCGGCCGCATCCTTGGTATACTGTCCGTACACCTGGAAGGAGGTGATCGAGTTGTCCAACTCCGTTACGGCACGGGAATCGGTCGGATTGCCGATATAGGCACCGTTGAAACCGATGGCATCCACCGACTGCTCATTCACCGTCTCCGTCTTGCTGCAGGCTGCCAGAGCCAGCGCGGCCCCGACAAGCAAAAAAGTAATTTTTTTCATTGCTTAAGTTGTTTTTAGGGGTTATGAAATGTGATTTGTCAAGATATTTCCAGTTATCAGTTGAGCGGCATTTCGATATCCTCGTACTCGCCCCATCCGTCCACGACCACGTCGAAGCCCGATTCGACCGCCGCCTCCTCGCGCGAGACCGTGAGGCCCGAGACGGTGATGACGCCGCCGCGGGGCTGCTGGGCCATCTGGTCCGTAACGTCGAAGTCGAAATTCTTGAGATTGCCGTTGGTGAGCATCACCTCGAGGTTCACGCCGTGGGTGTTGTCCGCGCGCGTGGTGCGCGTGTCGGGCGAGAATCCCGGCACTCCGAACGAGGTTACGAGAGCTTCGACGCCGTAGTCGGTGATTTCGCAGTCGTAGAGCACCGTCGCGGCCTCGTCGCCCGTACTGCCGTCCTGCAGGTAGACCGATCCGGCCATGCCGGCCAGGGCTCCGCGGGCCTGGGCCACATGTTCAAGGCCCTCGTCGAATTCATAACGGATCAGATAGGTGTAGACCAGCGGCCGGAAGAGAACGGGCAGCGCCACGGGTCCGAGCGTCCGCACGGCATCGAACTGCTCGACACGCGCCCAGTAGAGCACGTCGGGCGCATTGACCGTCCGTTCGTTGCCGTGCAGTTCGGTATAGGTCGCGCGGGTCCGCGTACGGGTCGTCGCGGTTGCCGAAGCCCACGAATCGAGGTTTCCGAAGACGATATAGGAGGTGTCGTCGTTGTAGAAAAGCAGCGACTTGCGCCCCTCGGACATCGGCAGCAGGCCGCCCTCGTCCGGGAGGTGGTACTCCGTGCGGGAGCCGTCCTCGTTGAAGACGAAGGCCGCGATGCCGGTGGCCTGTTCGGGATGGAGCTCCTCGTACTCGCGGCTGAAGCGCTCCGCGTTCCAGTTTTCGGACCACGCCATGCCGTGGTCATACTCCCACACGCACTCCCAGGCGGGCTGCAGAGAGACCTGCACGCGGGGTGCATGCCGGTCGTGGTCGTAGCAGAGATCCTTGCGGCAGCCGCCCGACAGCAGCACGCCGCACAGCAGCAGGGTGCCTCGCATCATGATCCGTTTCATTTGCGGCCTCCTTTCCTGTTGATGTCCCAAAGTCGGTAGACAAGGGCGAATTTCACCTTTACGGGGCCGAGCCAGTTCGTGCGGCTCGTCTGCTGGTAGACGTAGTGCCCGTCCAGCGGGAGGTACTCCTCGTAGCGCGTGCGGAGGAATCCCACGCCGAGCCCCGCCTCGAACGACCACGAACGGCCGATCGGGAACATGTATCCGTAGCTGATGCCGGCGGTCCAGAACTCGCCCTTGTAGCCCCGCGCGCCGTTTTCGAGGTCATACCAGCTGCCGCCGGCAAACAGGCCGACATAGTGCCCGTGCCAGGGTTGTTTCGTATGGAACCAGTAACGGCCCTCGGCGAGGATCGTGGAGATCTGGTAGTATTTGTGGGCACTGTCGCGCTTCCACCACGCCACATCGCCCTCGACGGCCACCGACCAGCGGTCGTCGATGCGGCACTCCACCTCGAGCGAGGGCATGAGGATGGCGTCGTAGAGCAGGTTGGTCTTGACGGCCAGGCGGTGCAGGGGCTCCTGCGGGGCATCTTCCGCAGCCGAAACCGCCATTCCGGCGTCGGAAACGGCGACAGCCGCGGCAGCGGGCATGCCGGCATCGGACGCCGCACTTTCCGCGACAGCCTCGACAAGAGCGCCTGAATCAGTTGCTTCAGGTCCGGAATGAAGGGGGGGGGATTTTGGCGTCTCCGACCCGGCAAGCGGAGCGCGCTCTCCGGAAGCGGCCGTTGCGGCCTCGCCGCTCACGACAACCGCCACGTTGCGCAGTGCGGGGAACATCTTCTCCGCCATATATTTATAAGGGATGCCGCCCCGAAGATCCATCAGTTGTTTCTTGCGGCCGTCGATCACCCGGTCCCGGGCATCGCAGATCCACTCGGGCGTATTCTGGAGGATATGGAGCACCTCGGCCCGCGCCGGGCAGGCCGTATCGGCAATAACCAGCTCCTCCAGGCCCTGCCAGTCGATACCGCAGGCCGTTACGGTGATCCGCTCCCGGGGGATCGACGTATGTTCGCACAGCCATCCGCAGAGGACGGCGGCCCGCTCCTCGGCCAGCCGTTCGCTGGTTGCCGTAGAGCCGTCGGGGCAGGCGCTGCCCCGCAGCAGAATCCGCAGTTCGGGCATCTCGGGGAATTCGTCCGAGCCCGGGAATCTTTCGGACCAGGATTCGAGGATCCGGCCGTTGTCGCCGATCGAAGAATCGATCACGGAGCTGCCCTGCCGGAAATAGATGTGGTCCGAATCGGCTTGCGTTTGCGCTTCCGCACCCGGGAGAAATCCCAGGGTGCACACCAAGGCGCTCACCCTTATCTTGTTCAGTAACCGCATTTTATTGTTTTCTCGTGAATCCTCATCGGATTCGGGTTATTTAAACGAGGCCTCCTTTCTGTCGCACTTTGGCCGTTTAATACAAAGATATAGATTTTTTCGCAAGAACAAGCAAAATATTTGTTTATTCGTTGGATTTTTCCGGCCACGATTTTAAAGCTGCAATAATCGGGAAGTCCGATTTTACAATAGATGTAACTTATTGTATTATATTAAATTTGTTTTAATTTTACCAATTGGAAGATTCGTATTATATTGTTGAAAAAATGCCACAAATAAACCGATAATTCTTTTTTGGGGGGAAATTTTTCCCAAAAACAGAACAAAACAAAACGGGGACGAAAAGTTTTATTCCGGACCCCGTTTTTGAGACGGGTCCGGGAGGCCGCTGCTGTTTTTACACGACGGAGCGGACGGCGCCAGGGAGCGTGCGGGCACAAAAAAACCGGCATCGGAAGCGGTGCCGGATCCATTCCAAGTCTACTCGGAACAAACTACGCCTGGCCCATCTTGGGGCCCGTATCCCCGGGGCTCGAGGGGACCGGGATCACGATCTTGCCCACGTTGCTCTCATAGCGCACGATATTCTCCTGCAGGGACCGCAGGAGGCGTTTCGCATGTTCGGGGGTGAGGATAATCCGGCTTTTGACACGCGCCTTCTGCACGCCGGGCAGCACTGCGGCGAAATCGATGATAAACTCCGAGGTGGAGTGAGAGATGATCGCCAGATTCGAATAGTGGCCCTGGGCCACCGTTTCGTCCAGCTCGAGGTCGATTCCGAAAGGTGTCGTTTCAGCCATAGCAAACGTAGTTTGTGCAAAGATATGCATTTTTGAGTGCAGCTATACCCCCGCAGAGGCGAATTTATCGATATTTTATCAACAGCCGGAGCCTCCGGGAAGGGTCTCGGCCCCCGCGGCCCCACATGCATGCCCCGGGAAAGGGGCGCCGCCCCTCCAAATAAATTTGTTTGTGCGCACGGGTTGTATTATCTTTGTTCCCTAAAAATTCAGGTAAGCCGGCAACCATGACACTCGGAATTCTGAACGACCTCATCCGCGGTTTCTGCGTGGGTGTCGCGGCGTCGATCACGGTCGGCCCCGTGGCGGTGCTCTGCATCCAGCGGACGCTCTCGAAGAGCCGGCGCTCGGGCATCGTCTCGGGCATCGGCGTGGCCTGCGCCGATACGTTCATGGCCATGGCGGCCCTCTTCTTCTACTCGATGCTCCAGACGCAGATCGAGCAGTACAACACGCTGCTGCGCGTCATCGGCGGCATCTTCGTGGTGATCGTCGGCGTCTACATCTTCACGCAGAACCCCGTGCCGCAGATCCGCCGCAACCGTGCCGGGAAGAGCTCCCTGTGGCAGGACTTCGCCTCGATCTTCGGGCTGACGATCGCCAACTTCATCATGGTCATCCCCTACATCCTCGCCTTCTTCGCCGTCTTCAAGATCTCGAGCGGCGAGGTGGCCGGCACGGGCATCGGCGGTTTCGTGCGCGCGGTCTTCGTCATCGCCGGGTTCTTTGCCGGGGCTTCGTCCTGGTGGACGCTGCTGGCCTCGGTCATCAGCCTCTTCCGCCGGCGTTTCCGCCCGCGCCACATGCTGACGATCAACCATGTCGCGGGTCTCGTGATCGGGATCCTCGGCATCTACACCATCTTATCCACCTTTTTCTCCATCTTCCCCAATGTCGGACACTAACAGACCCCAAAAGATCATAATCGCCATCGACGGCTTCTCGTCGTGCGGCAAGAGCACCTTCGCGAAGGTCATCGCCGCACGCCTGGGCTACATCTTCATCGACACGGGCGCCATGTACCGCGCCGTAACGCTCTACGCCCTCGACCACGGGGCCATCCGTTCGGGCATCGTCGATGAGGAGGCCGTAGTGCGGCTGCTGGGAGAGATCTCGATCACTTTCCGCTTCAACCCCGAGCGGGGCGCCAGCGACATCTATGTAAACGGCGACCTGGCCGAGGGGCGGATCCGCACGATCGAGGTTTCGAACTGCGTGAGCCGCGTGAGCGCCATCCCCGAGGTGCGGAGCAAGCTGGTGGCCATGCAGCAGGAGATGGGGCGCCGCCGCGGCGTAGTGATGGACGGCCGCGACATCGGCACGGTGGTCTTCCCCGATGCCGAACTGAAGATCTTCATGACGGCCGACCCCGCGGTGCGGGCACGCCGCCGCTACGACGAACTGCGCGCCAAGGGCGACGCGGTGTCGCTCGAGGAGATCGAGCGCAACGTCCGCGAGCGCGACCGCGCCGACATGAGCCGTGCGGTGTCGCCGCTGCGGCAGGCCGAGGATGCCGTCGTGCTGGACAACAGCCACATGAGCGTCGGGGAGCAGATGGACTGGTTCCTCCGCGAATACGAACGGGTCCTCGCCGCACGGTAGGGGCCGCAACCGTATAAACCGTATAAACCGTACAAACCGCACCAACCAAACGACAGAACCATGCGCGTAGAGATTGACGAACGGTCGGGATGCTGCTTCGGCGTAGTCCGGGCGATCTCCGAGGCCGAGAAAGCCCTCGGCGAGGGGGGCACGGTCTATTCGCTGGGCGACATCGTCCACAACCGCGTCGAGGTGCAGCGCCTGGAGGCGCTCGGGCTGCGGACCGTAACGCACGACGAGATGCCGCGCCTGGCAGGCTGCCGCCTCTTCATCCGCGCGCACGGCGAGCCGCCGACGACCTATGCCGCGGCGCAGCGGCTGGGCATCACGCTCATCGACGCCACCTGCCCCGTCGTGGCGCGCCTGCAGCGCCGTGTCAAGGAGGCGCACGAGGCGATGCGTGCCGTCGGCGGGCAGGTCGTGATCCTCGGCAAACGGGGCCACGCCGAGGTCGTGGGCCTCACGGGACAGGTCGCCGAGCCGACGATCGTCATCGAGGGGGCCGGGGACCTCGCACAGATCGACTTCACGCGCCCGATCCATTTCCTCTCGCAGACCACGCAGAGCGTCGCCCTCTTCGGGCCGCTGGGGGCCGAGATGAAGCGCCGCGCGGCCGACCCCGCGCAGGTACGCCTCGACGACACGATCTGCCGCCAGGTCTCGGGCCGCGAGGAGCATCTGGCGCAGTTTGCCGCCCGTTTCGACGCGGTGCTCTTCGTCTGCGGGCGCAAATCCTCGAACGGCAAGGTGCTCTTCGAGGTGTGCCGCCGGGCCAACCCCCGGACGTACAACATCGAGGAGGCCGCGGAGATCGACCCCGCCTGGCTCGAAGGAGCCGCCTCGGTGGGGATCTGCGGTGCGACCTCCACACCCCGGTGGCTCATGCAGCGCGTCGCCGAGGCGGTCGAGGCCCTCGGCCGGAGCTGACCCCCGCCGCCCGACAAGGCCCGGCCCATTGCCGGCGCCCGGATGAACTTTACTGGAAAAAACCTGAAAAATCCAAAGATATGAAACGTTATCTGATCCGTGCTTCAAAATATTTCGTCGCGCTGTGCGTTCTCTGTGCGGCGATCATGGCGCTCAACCTGATGACCGGCATGGCGGCGCTCTCGCTCGGCGAGACCTTCTACGTCATGTTCCACACCCCGCGGGGGCTGCTGCTCCCGGCGGTCATCGTCCTGCTGGCGGCCTTCTACCCGAAGTTCGGCTTCATCAGCCGCCGTGTCGAGGGCGACGTCGAGGAGCATCGCGAGCAGATCCTCAACGCCTTCCGTTCGGCGGGCTTCGAGCTTGCCGGCGAGGAGGAGGGGGTGATGCGCTTCCGCGCCAAGGGGGCGCTGCACCGCCTGCTGCTGCTCTTCGAGGACGAGATCCTCGTCTCGCAGTACGGGCAGTGGATCCTCATCGAGGGCATCCGCCGCGGCGTGGCGCGCGTGATCTATCGCCTGGATTCGTACATTCGCATGAAGCAATATGACAAGGAGTAACCGGAAATACCGCTTTTGGGGCATCGCCGCCGCCACGCTGCTGGTGGCCGGCACGGTGATTTTCGCCCGCCGCAACGACTTCGGCCTGGGCCGCACGATGGAGATCACGGTCAATATGATGCGTGAGCTCTCGCTGGGCTATGTCGATCCGATCGACGCGGACCGCCTGCTGGAAGGGGCCGCCGCGGGCATGGTCCGCGACCTGGACCCCTACACGGAGTTCTTCTCCGAGGAGGGGATGTCCGACTTCGAGATTCTCACCACGGGGAAGTACGGCGGCGTGGGGGCCCTCATCCGCCAGAAGGACGACTGGGTGCGCATCGCCCAGCCCTATGAAGGCTCGCCGGCAGACCGCGGCGGGCTGAAGATCGGCGACCGCATCCTCTCGATCGACGGGAAATCGACCCGGGGCTTTACGACCGAGCAGGTCTCGGCACTGCTCAAGGGCGAGCCGGGGAGCCGCGTGAAGATCACCGTCGAGCACCTCGACAGCACGCAGCAGACCGTTACGCTGCGCCGCGAGCGCATCTCGATCCCCGGGGTACCCTACGCCGGATGGGTGGCCGACGGCATCGGCTACATCCGCCACAGCGACTTCACCGAGGGTTGCTACGAGCAGATGCGCGCGGCCGTCGAGCGGCTGCGCGGCGAAGGCGAGCTGCGGGGGCTGATCCTCGACTACCGCTCGAACGGCGGCGGCATCCTCCAGGAGGCCGTGAAGATCCTCTCGATGTTCGTGCCCAAGGGTACCGTGGTGCTCACGACCCGGGGGCGCACCGAGCAGAAGGAGTACCGCACCGAGTCGGAGCCGATCCTCCCGGAGGTGCCCCTCGCGGTGCTGGTGAACGGCAATACGGCCTCCTCGTCGGAGATCGTCGCCGGGGCGCTCCAGGACCTCGACCGCGCGGTGCTCATCGGCCAGCGGAGCTACGGCAAGGGGCTCGTGCAGACCACGCGCCCGCTGGGCTACAACACGATGCTCAAGCTCACCACGGCCAAATACTACATCCCCTCGGGACGCTGCATCCAGGCCGTGGACTACTCGCACTCGCAGGAGGGCGACGTGCGCGTCGTTCCCGACTCGCTCATCTCGGAGTTCACGACGCGCGCCGGCCGCAAAGTCTATGACGGCGGAGGCATCATGCCCGACCTGTGCACCGAGCCGGAGTACATCTCGCGTTTTGCGGCGACGCTCTACGCCCTGGGTTTCATCGAGGATTTCGGCGACGACTACACGCGCCGCCACCCCGGGCAGCAAATCGACCTGCGCAGCTTTTCGATCACCGACGCCGACTACGCCGATTTCGCAGCCTTCATGAAGGACAAGAAGGTCCCCTACGAGTCGGACACGCGGCGGGCGCTGAAGGTGCTCAAGCAGGCGGCCGAGGATGACCGCTTCGAGGCGCTGCGCGCGCAGTTCGAGCGCGTCGAGGAGGAGCTGCGCGACGACACGCAGACCAACCTCGAGACCTACCGCGAGCAGATCGTCGAGACGATCAACAGCGACATCGTGCTGCGCCACGGCTACCAGGCCGGGGTCATCGAGCATTCGCTCGGCAGCGACGGCGACGTGGCCGAGGCGGTGCGGGTGCTCGGCACGCCCGGGGAGTACCGCCGCATCATCGCGGAACAGGACACGAAGAAGAAATAGCCCGGGGAGAAAGAATCGGCCGGAGGGGCCCGCTCCCCGGCGCAAACCGTTCGCAAGATGAAGTTCAAGCTGCGTCGCAACCGTTTTTCGTTCCGCAACCGTGTGGTGGTGATCATCGTGGGCATCACGCTGGGTGCCGTCTCGCTGCTCTACACGAACAACATGGCGCGCAAGCTCCGCGAGAAGGAGCAGCACGACGTCGTGCTCTGGGCCCATGCCATGGAGCGCATCAACCGCGACGTGCTGGGGGGCAGCACGCCCTTCCAGGATCCGCTCGTCTCGGACATCATGTCCACGGGCAACAACATCCCCTTCATCATCACCGACGAGAACCTCAAGGTGCTCCACTCGCACCTGATCCCCGAGAAGATCATCAACCACCCGGGGCGCCTGCGCAAGCAGATCGACCGCTTCACGGAGGAGAACACCCCGATTCCGGTGAAGGTGCTCTGGTCGGCCGAGCACTACCACATCATCTTCTACGGCCGCTCGTCGCTGCTCAAGTCGCTCTACTACTTCCCCTACATCCAGATCCTCGTCATCACGGCCTTCGTGGCGCTGGGGTTCATCGCCTTCCGCTCGTCGAAGCACGACGAGCAGAACCGCGTCTGGATCGGCCTTGCGAAGGAGACGGCGCACCAGCTGGGCACGCCGACCTCGTCGCTGCTCGGATGGATCGAATACCTGCGCTCGCAGGATGTGGACCAGACGGCCGTCGATGAGATGCAGAAGGACTTGGCGCACCTGATGAAGATCGTGGACCGCTTCTCGAAGATCGGCTCCGAAACGCCGCTCACGCCGGCCAACATCAACGAGGTGGTGGGCGAGTCGGTGATGTACTTCCGCAAGCGCATCCCGCGCAACGTTACGCTCGACTACAACGGGCTGGCCATCGCCCCCGTGCAGGCGAACATCAACGCGGCGCTTTTCGAATGGGTCGTCGAGAACCTGATGAAGAACGCCCTCGACGCCCTCCAGGGCCACGGGGCCATCGACGTGCGCATCTCCTCGGACGAGCAGCACGTCATGGTCGATGTCAAGGATACGGGCAAGGGAATCCCCAAAGGCAACTGGAAACTGATCTTCGAGCCGGGCTTCACGACCAAGACGCGCGGCTGGGGCCTCGGACTTTCGCTCTCGCGCCGCATCATCGAGGAGTACCACCAGGGCAAGATCGCCGTCATCGACTCCGAGCCGGGCAAGGGCACGACCTTCCGCATCACCCTCAAACGCAGCTTCGCATGAGCCGTGCCGCGTGGACATACGCCGCGGCCGACAGCGTCGCGGCATCCCCTGCGACATCCCCTGCGGCACCGCATCCGGGCACCGCGGCATCCGCCGCCCTCTCCGCCCGGCCGCACACCGCGATACGGCACACCGCTTCCGAAGGCGACCCGCTGCCGGCAGCCGATTCGCTCGCCGCAGCCGACACGCTCGCCGGGACACCGGTCCCCGACTCCCCGGCGGGTCTCTTCGCCGCGGACCGGACGCCGGCCGAGATTCTCTTCCTGCCCACTCCGGAGGAGATGCCGCACCCGTGGCGCGACACGACGGGCGAGGCCGTTTTCGGCCGGGAATCGATTCTCGTACCGCCGGAAAAGCTGCAGCGCCCCGAGACGGTCTCCTTCACGGACAACGCCCTTTTCCAGGGTTTCGTGCTCCTGCTTGCCGCGATGTACGCCATGCTGCTCTACCGCAACATCGGCGACATCCGGACCCTTTTCAGCCACATCTCGCGCGAGGCCTCCTCGCGGCAGCGCCTGACGGAAGACCCGGGTAGCAGCGGTTTTTCGCGCTTCCTGCACGTCGTAACGGCCATCGGGATGCTCTTCCTCGGCATCTTCGCCGTCAAGTACGGCGACACGCTCCTGCCGCAGTTGCTCGGGCGGCTGCCCCACGGGATCCTTCCGGCGTTGAGCCTGCTTGCCGCCCTGGCCTGCGCCGCGATCCTCGCGTTCCAGACGCTCCTGCTCCGGTGTATCGGCTCACTGCTCGTCGCGGAGGGTTTCATCGCCCGGCTGCGCTTCCTGCGCCGTACCTATTTCGCCCTCGCGGTCATCGTTACGGCCCCCGTCCTGCTGCTCTTCGCGCTCTGTCCGCGCAACACGGGCGACGTCTGGTTCCTCATCATTACCATCGAATTAGCCGTTACGGCCGTTTTGTACCTCCGGGAGTCGCTGCATCTGTTTATTTCTAAAAAAATTTCGATTTTGAATTGGATTTTGTACCTTTGCACCGTGGAAATCTTCCCGGTGAGCCTCGTATGGCTCCTGCTGGCAAGATGATTTGTGAAAGCTACAAACTAAACCGATCCGCCATTGAAAGTCAAGAGAGTCCTTATATCGCAGCCGAGGCCCGCCATCATTGAAAAGTCCCCGTTCTACGAACTCTCCCGGAAATACGACGTGGAGGTAGCCTACCGGCCCTTCATCAAGGTCGTGGGCGTTTCGCTCAAGGAGTTCCGGGCCCAGCGAGTCGAGATACTCAACCACACCGCCGTCATCTTCACGTCGCGCACCACGGTGGACAGCTTCTTCCACATCTGCGAGGAGGCGCGCATCACCGTGCCCGAAACCATGAAATACATCTGCCAGACGGAGGCCGTGGCGCTCTACCTGCAGAAATACATCGTCTACCGCAAACGCAAGATCTCCTTCGCCGACGGCTCGTTCACCTCGCTCGTCGAGCTGATCATCAAGCACAAGGAGGAGAAGTTCCTGCTGGCGTTGAGCGAGCCCCACAAGCCCGAGCTGCCGGAGACGCTTGCCAAGCTCAAGCTGCCGGTCGATCCGGTGATCCTCGCCCGCACGGTGGCGTCGGATCTGGACGACGTGTCGCTGGGCGACTACGACGTGCTGGCGCTCTACTCGCCGACGGATGTCCGCACGCTTGTCGAGAAGTTCGGTACGGAGCAGCTTCCGGCCATCGCCGTCTTCGGCGAGGGCACGCTGCGTGCGGCGCTCGATGCCGGGATCACCGTCCTGGCCAACGCCCCGACGAGCGAGGCTCCCTCGATGGCCAAGGCCCTGGACATCTATATCCACAAGGCCGAGGCGGGTGAGGAGATCGCCCCCGTGGCCCTCGTTACGGACACGCGCAAGGAGGAGTTCATCCGCACCCAGCAGCACAAGCTCACCAAGAAGAGCCGTGTGCGCCGCCCCGCTGCGGATACCGCAACCCGCAAATAGCCCCGCCCGCATGACGACCGACCGCTCGCTTCCCCGCAAGGAGCGGCTCCGCTCGCTCGGAGCCGTACGCCGGCTCTTCGAGAGCGGCCAGAGCGGTTTCATCTTTCCGTTCCGCTACCTGTGGTATGCCGAGGCGGACAGCGAACGTTCGGTGGAGGTGCTCTTCTCGGTTCCCAAGAAGTTCCACAAGCGCGCCAACCGGCGCAACCTGCTGCGGCGCCGTACGAAGGAGGCCTACCGCCTGCAGAAGGAGCTGCTGGAGGCGTGCGGCGCGGTGAACCTCGACGTGGCGCTGATCTATTCGTCGAAGGAGGTCCTCCCCTACAAAACCATCTCGCATGCCGTCCGCCGGATTCTGGAGTCGATCGTGGAGCGTATGTAAGCGGCTGCTGGCCCTGCCGCTCATCCTCCTGGTGCGGATCTACCAGATCTGCATCTCCCCGCTGCTGCCGCCGTCGTGCCGCTTCGTGCCTTCCTGCTCGCAGTATGCCCTTGAGGCGCTGCGCAAGTACGGCCCGCTGAAGGGATCGTGGCTCACCCTGAAGCGCCTCGCGCGCTGCCATCCCTGGGGCGGCAGCGGCTACGACCCGGTGCCGTAAAAGAGGCGGCCCGCACGGACAACCAGCTCCCCCCAAAGAGGCGGCCCGCACGGACAATGCAGCCGCGGCTCCGCGCCGCAGACAACCCCGAATACAAATGATGTGCGGCGGATCCTTCGGAAAGGATCCGCCGCCCGTATGTTTTGCCGGAAGCGCCGGCCGCCCCTGGTTATTCGCCCCGGTCGCAGCAGCTCTCCGCGGCCGTCTCGAATTCGAGCGTCGCATGCTCGATGCCTCCGGCACGGAGCTCCGCCTTGAGCGCCCGCTTGACCGGCTCGAGCTCTTCGAGACGCTGCAGGACGACATGGGCCGTCAGGGCGTTTTCCGTGGTGCTCATGGCCCACACATGCACATGGTGCACGGCCCGGACCCCCTCGACGGAGGCCATGCGGCGGGTGATCTCCGCAATGTCGAGCCCTGCGGGCACGCCGTCGAGCGACAGGCGCAGGCTGTCGCGCGTCAGCGACCAGACCGAGGCGACGATCACGGCGGCGACGGCCAGTCCGACCAGCGGGTCGATCAGCCGCCACCCGGTCCATGAGATGACAAGCCCCGAGACAAGCACGCCGACCGACACCAGCGCGTCGGCGGCCATATGGAGGTAGGCGCCACGGACATTGAGGTCGCGCGCGCGGTCCTTCATGAAGAGCCAGGCGGTAAATCCGTTCACCGCGACGCCCACGCCGGCCGTCCAGGCGATTGCGCCGCCGGCCACCGTCTCGGGATGCAGCATGCGGCCGATGCTCTCGGCGATGATGACCCCCACGGCGATGAGCAGGATCACGGAGTTGAGCAGCGAGATGAGCACCGTGCTCTTGCGGAGCCCGTAGGTATAGCGTGGCGTGGCGCGCCGCTGCGCGAGGCGGAAGGCCAGCAGGGCCAGCAGCAGGCCCGCGACGTCCGAGAGGTTGTGCCCGGCGTCGGAGAGCAGCCCCATGGAGCCCTTGCAGAGCCCCACGACGAACTCCACGACGACAAACGCCACGTTGAGGGCGATACCCAGAAGGAAGGCGCGATTGAGCGACGAGATCCGGGGTGCATGGTGGTGATGGTGGTGATGGTGCGCAGCCTCTGCGGCGGATACCGGTGCCGCGCCTTCATGCGGAGTTTTCATGTCAGGCTTCGGCGCTTATGGAGTCCTTGATTTCGGAGAGTTCGACGAGTTTGTTCACGATGGCATAGATCGTCAGGCCCGCCGCGGAGTGTATCTGGAGCTTTGCGGCGATGTTGCGCCGGTGGGTGATGACCGTATGGGTCGAGATGCAGAGCGCATCGGCGATCTGCTTGTTGGTCATGCCCTTCACCACGCAGACGATGATCTCGCGCTCGCGGGCGCTCAACGGTTCCTGCCGCTCGCCGCGCAGGCTGTCGGCCGCCAGCCGCTCAACGGCCGGGATGAAGAGGTCGTCCTCGACGGCGTTGTGCGAGGCGAGCTCCCGTTCGCAGGTGAAGATGTCGAAGAGCACGCCGTTCAGTTCGTTCGTGCTTCCCGAGGGGTAGTACTTGATGATGATGTTCTTCAGCTCGCGCAGCTTGGCGTCCACCTGGTCATGGCGGCGGCGGAAGTCGTCGATCGAGTAGCTGTCGCTCACGCGCCCTTCGAGCAGCCCCTCGACATAGGGGAAGACGGTCTGCTCCTCGTAGTCCATGTGGCGCTGCACCTCGGCGACATACTCGTCGAAGAAGCGCATGATGGCAAACGAGACGTCGTTGTGCGCATAGTCGATCGCCTCGATGAGCTTGCGCCGGATGGCCGGGAGGCGGAACTCCAGGAAGTATCCGTGCGAGTTGTGCAGGTAGTCGGTCAGGGCCCTCACGGAGAGCTCCGGCACGGAGTGTGCGCTGTGGTACGACCCGCCCAGCAGCATGTTCACCACGGCCAGGAAGGTCGCCGTATCGACGCGGTGCTCCTCGCAGACCTCGGCGATCGTCTTGTCGCCGAATCCCAGGGCGATGCCGAAGCGGCTCATCACCTGCAATACCGCAAAACGGTCGCTGACCAGATCGCACATCCGGTCGTCGCCCGTATATCCGCCGTTTTTATACATATTTATAGGTATTTTTTGTTGTCGCTGCAAAAATAGCGCCCCCCGCGCGAAGGATCAATACCCACAAAGGGGGATTTTCTACCGTTCGGCCAGGTCGCGGTAGGTGCTCTGGAGCATCGTGCGGCCGACGTCGAGCAGCCCGGGAGCCGTCTCGCTGACGACGCGGTCGGAGGTGGCGTCCCAGATCGCCTCACCCGAGGCATCGACCACGCCGAAGCCGTCGTTGAAGGTGTAGTAGGCGAACTTGCGCGGCGGTTCGGGGGCGAAGAGGTCCTTGCTGAAGGCGTAGTCGCCGTGGGCGATGCCCAGCTGCCCGAGCAGCGTCGCCGCCAGGTCGATCTGCGAGCCGTAGGTCTCGACGACGCCCGGCGCACGGACCGCGCCGCCGGTCCAGATCATCGGGATGCGGTGGCGCAGCGGCACGTTGTAGGGCAGCGTCTTCGGGTAGGGGTATCCGTGATCGGCCACGAGGATGACGAGCAGGTTCTCCCACGCCGGGGAGGCCTTGAGGCGGTCGATCATCCGGCCGACGCACTCGTCGGAGAAGGCCATGGCGTTGAGCACCTCGTTTTCGAACTTCGCGTAGGGAACGTCGAAGGGCTTGTGGCTACTGAGCGTCAGCAGACCCGCCAGAAAGGGCTGCCCCGCGGCGTCGAGGTCGATGACGCGGCCGGCGAACCAGTCGCACATCAGCGCGTCGTCCCAGCCCCAGTCCGAGGGGTCGGCGCCGGCAAAGCGCAGGTCCCGCTGCCAGATGAGTTCCTGCCACCCCGTGGCGTACATGTACTGCGCCTGGTTCGTGAAGTTCAGGTCGCCGCCGTAGGCGAAGCTCGTGGCGTAGCCTTCGGCCGCGAGCGACCGCGCAATCGAGGGCAGCGTGCGGCTCTTGGCCGGGAGTTTCATGATCGAGGTGCGCGTCTGCGCGGGGTAGCCGCTCAAAACGGCCACCTCGCCGCGGTCCGTGCGGAAGGAGTTGGCAAAGAAGTTCTCGAACCAGATGCCCTCGCCCTTGAGGCGCTGCATCGACGGCATGACGGGCTCGCCGCCGACCTGCTCGTCCATGACCGTGCGGGCGAAGCTCTCGAGAATCACCACGACGATGTTGGGGCGCCGCGTGGTGAGCAGCAGCGTGTCGGGCTGCTGTGCGGGGTCGTCGCCGCGCAGGGCGGCGAACTTCGCGTCGAGGGTCTCCGTGTCGTAGAAGGGGTAGGCCGCGGCGTAGTCCTCATTGTCGCCGAGGCTCGAAAGCAGCGAGAAGAGGGGGTTCGTGGCGGCGTGGTTGAGGAAGGCCTCGGAGCTGAAGCAGACCTTCGAGACGTTGGCCACCGAGGCGCCCATGCCGCCGCGTATGGCCAGGAAATCAAAGGCCGCGAGCATCACGAAGAGCAGCGTCGCGGGTGTGGCTGAACGCACGCCGAGGGGCTCGCCGTCGAACAGGCGCAGCGTGCGGCGGTAGAGCCAGAGGATGCCCGCCGTGCAGAGCGCCGCAATGAGCGTCTGCCGCACGCCGAGCCACCAGTCGACGCTGGCCATCGCCTCCTTCGGGTCGGCCAGGTAGATGAGCACCGTCGCGTCGATGCGGAATCCCCAGTGTTCGTAAAGGGCCAGGTCCACGGCGAAGACCACGGCCGTCAGCAATGCCACGAGGGCGAAATAACCCGTCAGCAGTGCGCGCCACAGCCGCTGGGGCAGGCGCACCCACAACGAGAGGAGCATGACCAGCAGCGGCACGGCGGTAACATACCCCGCCACCGTGAGGTCGAGCGAGAGGCCGTGTCCCAGCACCTCGAACCAGCCCCGCCACTCCGCGCCCGTCGCGGCGGCCTCTCCGGCGTACCACGCCATGAAGAGCGGCTTCTGCAGGGCCATGACGAGCACCGTCGCGGCAAAGACGGCCAGCGGAAATGCGATCTTGCGTCTCAACATGCGGATCAGAGCTTCTCGCCGTAGGCCAGGTCGCCGGCATCGCCGATGCCCGGCACGATGTACGAACGCGAGGTGAGCTCCTCATCGACGGCGGCGACCCAGATCGAGGTCGTCTCGCGCGGCATGTGCTTCATGGCGTACTCGACGCCCTGCTCGCTGGCGATGACCGACGCGACGTGCGTATGCGCCGGCGTTCCGCCCTTGTCGCAGAGGGCGTTGTAGGTCAGCACGAGCGACGACCCGGTGGCCAGCATCGGATCGACAAGCAGCAGCGTCTTGCCCTCGAGGCTGCCGCAGGAGATATACTCGACCTTCACGGTGAACTTGCCGTCCTTGGTGCTCTTGCGGTAGGCCGAGACGAAGGCGTTCTGCGCGTCGTCGAAGTAGTTGAGGAATCCCTGATGGTAGGGAAGCCCCGCGCGGAGGATCGTCGCCAGGACGATCTCGTCGCCGATCATCTCGACGGTCGCCTCGCCCAGCGGCGTCTCGACAACCGTCGGGCGGTAGTTGAGCTCGCGCGAGATCTCGTAGGCCATGACCTCGCCGATGCGCTCCATGTTGCGGCGGAAGCGCATCGAATCCTGCTGGATCGACTTGTCGCGGATCTGGGCGATGAACTTGTTCAGAACGGTGTTCTGCTGGGAAAGGATGTGCAGTGTCATATCGTGCGTGTTCGGTTGGTTGTGTCAGTAGAGGAAGTTGTTGAAGGGGTAGCGCCCGGCGTGGATCTCGCGGACCATGCCGTAGAGATCCGTGCGGAACTTCTCGATGTTGGCCCTCGTCAGCGCCGAGAGGAAGATGCAGGGGGTGTTCTCGCGGGCGATCCAGCTCTGCTTCAGCTCGTCGAGCGAGCGGTTCTCGCGCGTCGGGGGCGTCAAATCGTCGGGATCCTTCTCCACCCAGGTGTAGGCATCGACCTTGTTGAAGACCAGGTAGACCGGCTTGTCGCCGGCGCCGATCTCCTGCAGGGTCTGCCTGACCACGGCGATCTGCTCCTCGAACTGCGGGTGCGAGATATCGACGACATGCACCAGCAGGTCGGCCTCGCGCACCTCGTCGAGCGTCGATTTGAACGACTCGATAAGCTCCGTGGGGAGCTTGCGGATGAATCCCACCGTATCCGAAAGCAGGAACGGCAGGTTGTCGAAAACCACCTTGCGGACCGTCGTGTCGAGCGTCGCGAAGAGCTTGTTCTCGGCGAAGACCTCGCTCTTGGAGATGAGGTTCATGAGGGTCGATTTGCCGACGTTCGTGTAGCCCACGAGCGCCACGCGGACCAGTGAGCCGCGGTTCGAGCGCTGCACGGCCATTTGGCGGTCGATCTTCCGCAGGTCCTCCTTGAGCTTGGCGATGCGGTTGCGGATGATACGCCGGTCGGTCTCGATCTCGCGCTCGCCGGCGCCGCCGCGCGTTCCCGTGCCGCCCCTCTGCCGCTCGAGGTGGGTCCACAGACCCGACAGGCGCGGAAGCATGTATTCGTAGTTGGCCAGCTGCACCTGCGTCTTGGCGTAGGCCGTCTGCGCGCGCGAGAGGAAGATGTCGAGGATCAGGCGCGTGCGGTCCAGCAGGCGGCAGGGTATCTGCTGCTCGATGTTGCGCGTCTGCGACGGCGAGAGTTCGTCGTCGAAGATCGCCACGTCGATCTCCTCGTCACGGCACCAGGCGGCGATCTCCTCCAGCTTGCCGGGCCCCACGTAGATGCGGGCCGAGGGCTGCGGCAGCCGCTGCATGAACCGCCTGACAGCCCGGATATCGGCCGTCTCGGCCAGGAACTCCAGCTCGTCGAGGTACTCCTCGGCCTGACGCACAGGCTGCCCGTCGCGCACGACGGAGACCAGCACGGCCCGCTCGCAGGGGGTGGCAGGGCCGTCGGCCGGAGCAGTATGTCTGTTCTGTTTCTCTTCCAAATCGAATCGTTTTTAGGGTTGCGGAGCCGCCGCCGTCGACGGCCGGCCCGGCATCTGCACCCGGGAACGTCGTCCCGATGCAAATCCGATGCTGAATATGGCTAAAAATAAGGGTATCCCGCCCGAAAGCCGGATACCCTCCATAGGAAAGAACGCACCATCAGTTCTGTACGCGGAAGTC
>DWWQ01000012.1 GCA_019119615.1 Candidatus Alistipes stercoravium
ACGACAAGCCGGGCAATGGCTCCTGCCCGGGCATCCCGTCCATGTCGCGGCGGCAGCCTCCCGAGGCCTTTCGCCGCTGGGATTTTGCAAGCGAATTGCCCCGATGTCCGCTGCTTCCCGAGACACCGCGCGACGATGCCCTCACGCTGATCCTCCGCCTGCGGGCCGAGGCGGCCTCCCGACTGGGACGCTGCGAGGAGGTGCGGACGATTGCCGCCCGCCTCGGGCACCGATACAAATACCTTGAAAACCTGCTCAAAACGATCAACCGATGACACCGCTCCGGGAACTCTATGACCTTTATTGCTATCCCGCTCCAGCGAAGGAGGCGCACCGACACGAACTTCTCATGAAAATTCCGATCGACGCACGCGACGAGGACAACTACGGCCGCACATCGCTGCATATTGCGGCGGAATTTGCCGACTGCGAGGCCATCGCTTCGCTGCTCGACCGCGGGGCCGAGGTGAACGACCGCGACGAAGAGGGGCACACGTCGCTCTTCCGCCTGGCCTCACGCCGCAGCAGGGTACCCGCTCTGGAAGAACCGATTGCCACGGCGGCACGGCTGCTGCTGGGTCGCGGAGCGAACCTTCCGCGTTCGGCTCGCGGCACGACGGCGCTGCTCGAGGCCGTGCAAAACCGTCACCACGCGATGGCCGCCGTGCTGATCGACTCCGGGCAGCGGCTCGACTCCGCGAACAGCTACGGCGACAATGCCCTGCACATTCTCTGCCGCCGCGCCGCCGATACCGCAAGGGAGATTGCCGGCAAGGAGCGTTTTATCGCCAGCTTCGGCGAACGATGGGTCTCGGAGAAGCAGCAGCGGGAGGCCCGCGAGGAGCTGGAGGAGCTCCAGGCGGAACAGATGCGCTGTTATGCGACAGCGGCACTGCTGCTCCACAGTGGGCAGATCGACCCCGACGAGAAGAACTCTACCGGTCGGCGTGCGTTCGACCTCGCCATGGAGGGCGGAGCCAAATGGGTGGGCGCCCTGCTTTCGGGTGAGGATCCGTTTGATGAACTCACGATGGAGACCGGCGGGATGAACCTCTTCCAGGCGCTGCGAAAAAGGGATCGGAAAGCACTGGAAGCCCTGCTGCAGGCTGCTGTCGATCCCGATGCGGAGTGCGACGACCGCGAAATGAACGACTGGACGGGCAAAACGCCGCTGGTCTGTGCGCTGGAGTGGGGCGAGACCGAAATCGCGGCGATGCTGCTCCGGGCTGGAGCCAATCCCGACCGGCGAACGGCAAAAGGGATGTCTCCCTTTGCCGTCTGGATCGATCAGGGATGTCGCGTATCGGATGGCATGGAGCGATTTGCCCCGCTCATGGAGCTCTTCGAGCAGCAGGGATGGCATCCCGATGCCCCACAGACGGGGAAAGACGAACGGGCCCTCATGCTGGCGTGCCAGCACGACGACTACGAACTGGCCACCTGGACCTTGCGTCGCCTGCTGAAACAAAAGGTCGAGGTGAATGCCCGCGATGCAATGGGTCGTACGGCCTTGATGCATTTGCTAGGCCCGCACAGCGCTGGGCCGTATCAATCGGAGATGCTGGAGCGGTTGCTGGAGGCCGGTGCCGACCCCTGCGCCGCCGACAACGTGGGGCGCACCGTGCTGCACTATGCGGCCGAGGGCTACACGCATGCGGCGGCGCGGCAGGCGGCCGAGTTGCTCTTCGACTTCGGGCGGCCCGATGTCTCGTCCGCCGACAACGAGGGCCGCACGCCGATAGACATTGCCATGCGCAACAACAACGAGTCGCTTGTGAAATTTTTGCTAAAACACGTCTGAAATCAACGTTATGGATACCTTCCAGACCTTTCTGAACGCCTGCCGAAACGGGCAGAAGAGCATTGTGAAGATCCTCCTCGAACGGGGCGGCATCGACCTCAACCGGCGCGATGCCGAGGGCAACACGGCACTCCATTATGCCTGCCGCGAAGGATACCGGGATCTGGCGGTGCTGTTGCTGGAAAAGGGAGCCGATGCCTCGTCCGCAAACAACCGGGGCGAAACGCCCCTCCACGCCGCCGCCCGAAAGGGCAATCGCGAGATCCTGGCCCGACTTCTCGATGCCGGGGCCGATCCGGATATCGCCGACCGGGAGGGCTGCACGCCGCTGATGCGGCTCGTAGAGAACCGCCGCACGGATGCCGCTCTGTGGCTGATCGACAGCGGGGCCGACACCGAGGCTACGGACCAGACGGGACACCGCGCACTGGACTACGCCACGGCACACGGGCTGACGGAGGTGGTGGCACGGCTGAGCCAAAACGGATCCGACGCGACGGACAGCCGTGATGCCGAAGGCAACACGCCGCTGCATCAGGCCGTTTACAACGATCAGGCCGAGGTCGTGCGTACGCTGCTCGCGGCCTCGAAAGCGCAGCTCGATGCGCCGAACGATGCGGGCGAAACGCCGTTGCTGGTGGCGTGCGGACGCGGGAATCTGCACATTGCCCGGATGCTCCTCGATGCCGGGGCCGACGCAAACCGGCCGTTAACCAATGGGACAACGCCGCTGCATGGGGCGGCACAGGCGGGCAATCGCTTCCTTGTGGAGGCGCTGCTCGGGGCCGGTGCGGCGGTTGATGCCCGCAACGGAGTCGGCGAGACGCCCCTGCTCGTGGCGGCACGCGCCGGGAACAACGAGGTGGTGCGTCAGTTGGTGGAGCACCATGCCAAAGTCAATGCGGCGGACAACCTCCAGCACACGGCGCTCTACTATGCCGGCGAGCGCGGCTTCACGGAGATCGTCGAATTGCTGCTCACGGCCGGCGCCGAGGGATAAAATGGATCGAAAACCTTAAAACATACCGAACATGGCAAACGAGAAGATGAAACCCCAAAGCCCGGAGGAGATTGCCCGGGCGGCACAGGAGGCGGCCTTGGAGCAGATGCGCGCAATGATGGGCTCGATGCCGGGGATGCCCGACATGGGCGACATGCAGGCACAGATCATGGCGCAGATGCAGGCTGCCGTACCCAATCTGGCGGAGATCCAGGCACAGCAGGCAGCCATGGGCACGCTCGGCGGCGTGGATGCCGCGGCCGTGGCCGAAGCCGCCCGGCAGAACCTGGCACAGGCCGCCGCAACCATGCAGGCGATGCAGGACGGGAGCCTCGAAAAGGAGTTGCGCGAGGCAAATGCCGCCGCACTCGACTGGCTGGGGGAGGATGACGGCTGGGAGATCAGGCACGCCGCAACGTGCCGGCTGAAGGCTGAACAGATGCGGTTGATGGCTTTTGCCGCGCCGCTGCTGGTCTATAACGACGAGGCGGTGGATGCCGTCGAGAGCGAGGTCCTGCCCGAAACCTACCGCGCGCAACTGCAAAGTTGGTGGGGTATTACGGACCGGGACTCGACGCTCGGGATTGTCCGGTGGCTCCTCCACGAGGGACACCATGCCGATGCCGACGCGGCGCTGGAGCTCATGCGCGGTGACCAGCCCGAAGCGGGTGATCCCGAGGAGAAAGCCGAGGATGTGCAGGCCATCGCGGAGTTTATGGTCGAAAACGGGTATTGCACAGTTGAAACGCTTCCGCAGACGGTCATCGCGTGGGATCTGGTGCGCATCGCCAACCTCGGGCGCTGGGCCTTTCATGCCGGCTATCTCTCCGAAGAGGAGATGTGGCAAGTGATGCAGGTGGCGGCCGATGCGGCCCGCGAGCACTTCGCCTCATGGGAGGAGTACGGACGCAGCTTCGCCATGGGTCGCGGCGTCTGGCACGGCGACGAGGAGGATTGCCAGACAGCCTGGGAGATCGTCACCGAGCTGCTCGAAGAGGAGACCTCGCCCTGGCGGCAGATTCCGTGGAACGCATAGCAACCCGTCAACGCCGAAACGATGGAACGGGGACTTGAATTCTATGTGATGCTGGCCGTTGTGGCGGTCGGCGCCCTGACGTGGCTTTACAGGAAAGGCAGCCGGGTCTGGCGAACGGTGCGCAAACTGCGCCGCTCCTTCCGGGATATTTGCCTGAATCCGAAATCGACGCTCGATGATGCACACTGCCGCCAGCTGGCCATCGGGGCGATGTACGCTTCGCAGCAGGGGGCCTGGCAGAATTCGCTGGAGACGGGGATTTCCGACACGCTGCCCGAAATTCTGGGCGGCTGGTGGGGCATCGACTCCACCGCCGAGGCCCGCACACAACTGGACTACCTCTGCGAAAAGGGATTCCGCTACTACTGGCCCACAGTGCTCGAAGCCTTTCGGCTCGACGGCCACGAACGGCAGGACGAACTCCTCCAGCAGCGGATGACCTCGCAGAAGGATTACGACAAGGCCTCGTCGCAGCTCGAAAACCTGCGGGAGACCCTCGACGAACTCCTCACGTGCGGCGTGGTCGCCTCGAAAGAAGAACTCAGCGGCTGCAACGTGACGGGCTGGGATGCCGGGCGCATTGTCTTTTTGGCGCGGGCCTGCTGCGAGATGGGCTACCTCACCGAAGAGGCGGCTTGGCATTACATCGGACGCGCCGACATGCTGGCGCATGAGGCGTGCGGGTCGTGGCGCGAACTGGCCATGAGCTACATCCTCGGGCGTTCGCTATGGGGCGGCAAACGGGCCTACAATTCGGTGATGAAGACAACGGCCGACGTCCTGTTGAGCGATCCGAAGAGCCCGTGGGTACGCTACCCGTGGTAAGGGCCCGACGAAACCGCGATGAAAGCCGCGCTGAAATACCCGGTCTTCTACCTTGCTCCCGCGAAGCACATGGTCTATGTCTTCTGGCGGGAGGAGAACGTGACGACACGCCGGCTGCTCGCCGAGGCCGACGGCTGGGCCGGGCAGGAGGTGGTCGACGCCTCCGGGCGTTGCTACACGATCCGCTGCTGTTGGGAGACCGGGCCGGTCGGTCTCTACGGTCGTATCGGACCAACCGACCGGCGCACTGTCCGCTACGACACCGACTTTGAAGAGGCGGTCCGCGATTGTATGCTTCCGAAGCTGCAGGCGTGGATCGCCCGCGAATATCCTCGGTCGGAGTGGTTCCGGGAGACGTGTTGGCACAATGCAGCCGACTTCCGGCAGGCGGTCTTCCGCTGCCGAAGTTTCGAGGAGCTGGCCCGGATGTTCCGCTGCCGCCCCGAGGAGGAGCCCTCTATCCGACGTTCCCTTGTACGCTTTCTCGTCGTGCCCCTCGTTGTCGGAGTGGTTATTTGGCTGTTGGCCCGCTATACATAACAAAAATTGTAAAAATATGAAAATCAGACGCCTGGTCGCATTTATCCTTCTGCTCGCTGCCACAGGCTGCGCAAGCACCCGTAAATCCACGGAAATCAACCCGCCTTTCGTGGCATCCGAATCGACCTGGTTGTATCGGGATGCCGAGGTGGTAACCCGCCGGCTGAAACCCCTCGAACGTCCGCAGGTACGCTTCGATGTCGAGCACGCCATCCTGCACGGGGATTCGGTCTGGGTGGTGGTTCGCGCGACCATTCCCCACCGCTCGATCCGCCGCGGAGAGTGTTTCAAGGCCATAAGTGTTCTTCAAGCCTCCGAGGGCATCATGGAGCTGGGCGAGCTGTCGCTCGACTCGGGCCATTTCTTGCCCGATGAAGATGGAGACGTGGCGGTGGCAACCCGTCCCGGACGGATGCAGAACCTCTATCTCTCGTGGCGCTTTGCCTGGGACGAACGCATGCGGATGAATACCTTTATCGTGGTCTTTGCAAGCCTGACCGACGGCCGCCACCTGTTCGAGTATCTGCCCCTGATGCTGCCGCTCTTCTGGATCGATGATACGGAGGATGAGTTTTACTGGCCCCGGTCGGCCGGGATTCCCGAGGAGGCCCTGCTCGATCGTTCACCCTTCGAAACTGCCGTCGAGTGATATGGAAAGAGTTATTCGGTGCGGATTCGTACTACTGCTTGCGCTGATAATTCCTATATGGAGCGCTCGGGGTAAAGAGATTCAGGCGGACAACCATTCCGCCTTCGACGTTGCCCCAAGCAATGCCGCCCGGGCGGTCCTGCTCCACGCCGCCACCCCGGAATGCGACACCGTGCACTGCTGCCTCTCGATCGAAGCCGGGCAGCCGCGGGCTCGGGGCGACTACGAGATTCTGCTCTCCAGCAACCAATATACCGACCGAACCCCGACCATCATCACGGAAGAGGGGACATCGCTGACATGGCTTCGCAGTTCCTCTTCCGAATCCTGGAGCAACGGCATGACCACACGCATCTGCCGGCACTTCTATCGCTTCTCTCCCGCCAAAAAGGGCGAGTACCGGCTTCGCTGCCGGGACCTCTCGTTCGACGGGGTGACCTACGACGGCGTGCTGACGGTCCAGGTCGAAGCACCGGAGCTAAATGCCGTTCCCTCCTTTCTTTTATGGGTGGCGGGAATCGGTTGTCTGCTCCTCGTTGAAGTATTCATTCGGATTGGATGCCGCAACGAAGCCCGGGTCGATACGGCCGACTTCATTCGGCAACACCGCAGGCTGCCGCTCAACGCCGAGGGGGTCTGGACCCATTACCTGCTCCCAATCATGCTTCTCTATCTTCCGCTCTTCCTGGCTCTCATCACCCTCACCGGGATGGTGTCAATTTCGACAAATGTGCTTCTCTGGATCACTGCCGTCTGCGTCCCGGTAGCTTTCGTCCTCTTCCGCCTCCAATACCGCAGGCTTTTCTTCCGCTGGAGAAAAACGGTGCTGCCGCCGGAGCGGATCGACGCTTTGTTTCGGGAGCTGGCCGAGCAGTACGACTGGACGATCGACCACATGGACCGGGATTTTTTTGTCGCACACACCCATCCCGCCTGGTGGAGCGCCACGTGGGGTGAACAGATCTTCGTCGCGCACGACCGCGGCGGCATCTGGATCAACAGCATCAATGACCTCGGCAAGCGCAGTTCGATCGTCTCGTTCGGATATACCCGTCGGAATATCCGCCGGGTGACGGAGGCAATTGCAGCACAGGAAAAAGATACCCATTCATTCACCGATGTAAGCCCGATACCATGACACCACTGAAAATCACCCCGCTGCCCGGATGCACTCCCGGGACGGCCGAAAAGATCGATGCACTCAACCGCAAACTTGGATCGTTCATTCACGCACCGCTCAATCTCAAGGAGGTACTGCGCATGGAGCCGTTTGCCGCCGACGCGGAGGTGGTGCGGGCCGTTGCGGTCTCGCTCGACAACTACGCCATCCTCCCGACCTCGACAGAGGAGTGCGAACGCCAACGCACGACGGGTCTGCCGAAGGACTACGATATCGTGGGGTTCTGGTACTGCGTGGCGCTTCTCGCCCTTTCGGCAGAGCCGGAGGCCGTGCGTTATCTGCTCGTGCTGGCGCGCATACTGATGGTCGAGGATCCTGCGGAACTGTTCCTGCTGCGGCGCATTGTCCGCCTGCTGGAGGGATTTCCATTTTCCCACCTGCAGGAACTCAGAAGTCGGATTGAAGGCTTCTACGACACCGTTACGCACCAATTGGAGGCCTTCCGATGGCTGGAGGCCGCCGGGATTCCGTGGCCCGAGTCATACGAATGGGAGGTCATCGCGCAGTTCTCCTTCGACGGCG